>NZ_JBFTMK010000040.1:0-15528 GCF_056396965.1 Pseudomonas sp. 05N434 | reverse complement strand
ATCTAGCACCTGCGTAACGTCAATGGACTGGAACTGATCCAGGCTGTGCATGCCACCGCGAATGCTGATTAAGGTTTGCGGTGTTTTTCGTTAAATTTCCATGCCCGGCTCACGTCACCTCAGTTAACTGTCGACGATTACCGTGAGCCCGACCCATGTCCAATCTGAATGACCTGACCGCCCTGGCCTTGCCGTCAGGCAACCGTCTTGTAGCCGATGAAACCGCAAGTCGCCTGAGCCTCAGTCTGGAAGGGCAGCCGCTGATCGAACTGCGGCTGATCCGCGAGCCCGAGGTGCATCTGCGGCTGGAGGAGCGCTTTGGCCGTCCTGACGGTCAAGCATTCTGGGCGGCCTGTTATTGGCTGTTTGCCCGTGATGCGCAGTGTCAGCGTCTGACCTGGCACCTCGATCAAGTGCCCACTGAAGCCTTGCTCAGCGGGTTGCTGATCGCGACCGATGTCAAAGGTCAATATCGCTGTGAACGCACACTGTTCTGGCAATTGCCTCAGCCTTGGCTGGGTGAGTCGTTGACCGGTAGCTATCCACAGCAGATGGTCATCAGTGACGGCAAGCGCCACCCCCTGCGTGCGGTGAAACCCCGTGGTGAGGTCTATCGGCGCTTTGATGCGCGGCTCGGTGCATGGGTTTCCCTGCGTACACTAGAAATCGAGCAGGATTTGGCGCGTTTCAACCGCTGGCAGAACAGCCCGCGGGTCGCGAGTTTCTGGCAGGAGGAGGGCAGCCTCGAGAAGCATCGGGAATACCTCGGCAAACTCGAAGCCGACCCGCACACCTTGACCCTGATCGGTTGCTTCGATGATCAGCCGTTTGCCTACTTTGAAGCCTACTGGGCCAAGGAAGATCGCATTGCGCCGTTCTATGACGCCGGCGATTACGACCGTGGCATTCACATGCTGGTGGGTGAGGAAGATCACCGTGGCCCGCACAAGGTGGCGAGTTGGTTATCGGCGCTGGTGCACTACCTGTTTCTCGATGATCCGCGCACTCAACGGGTGGTCGCCGAACCTCGCGCCGACAACGCGAAGATGATCGGGCATCTGCATAATCAGTGTTTTCACTGCGAGAAAGAGTTCGACTTCCCGCACAAGCGCGCGGCGCTGATGGTGCTGGGGCGTGAGCGGTTTTTTGATCGGTGTTCGTTGGCTTGAGTCAGTCTTCGCGGGCAAGTCGGATCGCCGCACCGCTCGCTCCTACAGTGACAGGCAATATTCCCTGTGGAGCGAGGTTTGCCCGCGAAGCGTTTAACGACGGGCGAAGGTATCGGCACGATTGCCCGACACCTTGCGGCAATGCACCAGCGCATCACGAATCATGAAGTTCACCAGGGTCGGCGAGACGCCCAGTTCCTTGGCGATGTCTTTTTGCGGCACGCCATGCAGGCGGTACATCTCGAAGGCGTAACGGGTGCGGCTGGGCAACTCCGTCAGTGCATCGGCAATGTTTTCCAGGGTCGAGAAATTCATGTGCGAGGTTTCCGGCGAAGCGCCCTGGATCACCACGTTCAGGCCTTCTTCTTCCGGGCCCGAATACTTCTGCYCCAGCGCCTGCTTGCGGTAGTGATCGATCGCCAGGTTGCGCACGATCTGGAACAGGTAACTGAGCTGCGCCTTGATTGACGAGGTGATCTGCGGCGCCGATTGCAACCGGAAGAACGCATCCTGCACCACGTCTTCGGCGCGGGATCGGCAGCCGGTAATGCGGGCGGCAATCTTGACCAGAATCAGTCGGTTGTCGACGAAGGCCTGAAGTAGCGGTGAATCGCACCTGCTTGTGGATACTTGTTCCGTCATTGGAAATCACCTTGCTGCAAATAGGGTCGTGGGACGACAAGGGGGTCGGAGCCGTCCTACATATCGAGCGACAAATTATGTTGAATGATAATGATTGTCAAATGAGAAAGAGAATTAATGCTCCGTTGCGGTGCGGACCGAGAACGGCGACACGCTGACTCACCCACCGGCCACAAGCCTGCCGGCGCTCAAGCCCGGCGACTAATTATTCCAAGACCTCATCCGTTCTCATTGGTGAATGGCTGCGGGCGCAAACCCCGGCCAAAACAGCATTCCCAAGCCTTGCGCGGTCGGCGAAGACCGCGTCCTGCATGCCCGTGAACGGGCGTGAAATATGAAAACCGATTCCACTTGCAAGCCGAATTCAGGCAGGAAACCTCATGACCGACGCGTTCGAACTCCCCAGCACACTGGTCCAAGCCCTCCAGCGCCGCGCGGCCTTGACGCCGGACCGGGTGGCCTTGCGTTTTCTCGCCGAAACCCTGGATCAGGCTGTGGTGCTCAGTTATCGTGAGCTGGACCAACGGGCGCGAACCATTGCCGGCGCGTTGCAGGCCCAGGCGTCGTTCGGCGATCGCGCGGTGCTGTTGTTTCCCAGCGGCCCGGATTACGTCGCGGCGTTCTTTGGTTGCCTGTACGCCGGGGTGATCGCGGTGCCGGCCTATCCGCCGGAATCGACCCGTCGTCATCATCAGGAACGCCTGCTGTCGATCATCAGCGATGCCGAGCCGCTTCTGCTGTTGACCAGCGCCGACCTGCGCGACGCCTTGCTGCAAATCAACGGGGCGCCGCCGCTGCTATGTGTCGACACCCTCGACAACGCCGTGGCTGAACGCTGGGTTGCACCGGACCTGCAAGGCGAGCACATCGCTTTCCTGCAATACACCTCCGGCTCCACTGCTTTGCCTAAAGGTGTGCAAGTCAGCCACGGCAACCTGGTGGCCAACGAGCGATTGATTCGTCACGGCTTTGGCATTGACCTCAATCCTGATGACGTGATCGTCAGCTGRCTGCCGCTGTACCACGACATGGGCCTGATCGGTGGCCTGCTGCAGCCGATTTTCAGTGGTGTGCCGTGCGTGTTGATGTCGCCGGCGTACTTCCTCGGTCGCCCGTTGCGCTGGCTGGAAGCGATCAGCGAGTACGGCGGCACCATCAGCGGCGGGCCGGACTTCGCCTATCGACTGTGCAGCGAGCGCGTCAGCGAATCGGCTCTGGAACGTCTTGATTTGAGCGGCTGGCGCGTGGCGTATTCCGGTTCCGAACCGATTCGCCTCGACACCCTGGAACGCTTCGCCGAGAAATTCGCGGCCTGTGGTTTTACGCCAGACAGCTTCATGGCCTCTTACGGTCTCGCGGAAGCCACGCTGTTCGTTGCCGGCACTCCGCGCGGTCAGGGCATTCCGGCGTTGCGCGTGGATGATCAGGCCTTGGCGCAAAACCGCGCCGAACCGGGCGACGGCAGTCCGGTCATGAGTTGCGGCATCAGCCAGCCGGATCACGCGGTGCTGATTGTCGATTCGGTATCGCTCGAAGAATTCGCCGACAACGCGGTCGGTGAAGTCTGGGCCGCCGGGCCGAGCATCGCCCATGGCTACTGGCGCAACCCTGAAGCCACGGCCAAGACCTTCGTCCAGCACGCGGGCCACACCTGGCTGCGCACCGGCGACCTGGGCTTTTTGCGTGACGGTGAACTGTTCATCACCGGGCGCCTGAAAGACATGCTGATCGTTCGTGGTCACAACCTCTATCCGCAGGACATCGAGCAGACCATCGAGCGCGAAGTGGAGGTGGTGCGCAAGGGGCGTGTGGCCGCGTTCGCGGTCAATCTCGAGGGTCAGGAAGGCATCGGCATTGCCGCGGAAATCAGCCGCAGCGTGCAGAAAATCCTGTCGCCCGAGGCACTGATCAAGGGCATTCGCCAAGCGGTGGCCGAGGCGTATCAGCAAGCGCCGAGCGTGGTGGTGCTGCTCAATCCGGGGGCACTGCCCAAGACTTCCAGCGGCAAGTTGCAACGTTCGGCCTGCCGCAATCGCCTGGCCGATGGCAGCCTCGACAGCTATGCGGTTTTCCCGTCGGCAGCGAACGAAAGTGAAGGCAGCAGCGAGTCGGGTTCAGAACTGCAAACCCTGATCGGCCAGATCTGGTGCGAGCAATTGCAGGTCAAGCAAGTCAACGCCGACGATCACTTCTTCCTGCTCGGCGGTAACTCCATCGCCGCTACTCAAGTGGTCGCACGCCTGCGTGAAGCGTTGGGGATGGAGCTGAATCTGCGTCTGCTGTTCGAAGCGCCAACCCTCGGCGCATTCGCCGCCGCCGTCGCCCGGCAACAACAGGATGGCGGCCTCGCCCAAGGCGCGATCACTCAGCTGTCGCGCAACGAAGCCATGCCGCAATCCCTGGCGCAAAACCGTTTGTGGATCACCTGGCAACTCGACCCGCAGAGCAGCGCCTACAACATTCCCGGCGCCTTGCGCCTGCGCGGCGAACTGGACGAAGACGCCTTGCGCGCCAGTTTCCAGCAACTGATCGAACGTCACGAATCCCTGCGCACACGTTTTTTCGAGCGCGACGGTGTGGCCCTGCAACGGGTCGATGCTGCCGCTGAATTCAATCTTCAAGTGATCGACATCAGCGATGTGCCGGCCGCCGAGCGTGAAGCCTGCGCGCAACAAATCCGCGAGGACGAAGCCCGCATCCGGTTCGACCTGGAGAACGGCCCGCTGCTGTGGGTGACCCTGGTGCGCCTCGATGATGAGGATCATCAACTGCTGGTGACGATGCACCACATCATCGCCGACGGCTGGTCGCTGAACGTGCTGATCGACGAATTCTCGCGCCTGTATACGGCCGCCTCTCAAGGCCAGACCGCCAGCCTTCCAGCCTTGCCGACGCAATACGCCGACTACGGCAGTTGGCAGCGCCAGTGGCTGGCGCAAGGGGAGGGCGAACGGCAACTCGCTTACTGGAAAGAGCAGTTGGGTGATGAGCATCCGACCCTGAGCCTGGCCACCGACCACCCACGTTCGGCACAACACACCCACAGCGCCGCCCGCCACACCCTGCGGTTGGACGCGAGCCTGAGCAACGCCATTCGCCAGACCGCCCAGGCTCATGAGTCGACGCCGTTCATGCTGTTGCTCGCGGCGTTCCAGAGCCTGCTGCATCGCTACAGCGGCCAGCGCGACATCCGCATCGGCGTGCCGAATGCCAACCGTCCACGGCTGGAAACCCAGGGGCTGATCGGCTTCTTCATCAACACCCAGGTGCTGCGTGCGGAAGTGGATTCGCGTCTGCCATTCGTGGAGTTGCTGGCGCAAACCCGTCAAGCCGCCTTGGGTGCGCAAGCGCATCAGGACTTGCCGTTCGAGCAACTGCTCGAGGCCTTCCCCCAGGCCCGCGAACAAGGCTTGTTCCAGGTCATGTTCAACCATCAGCAACGGGATCTCGGCGCTCTGCGTCGTCTGCCGGGGCTGCTCGCCGAAGAGCTGCCGTGGCACAGCCGCGAAGCCAAGTTCGACCTGCAACTGCACAGCGAAGAAGACCGCAACGGACGCTTGAGCCTGTCGTTCGACTACGCCAGCGAGTTGTTTGACGCGGCGACCATCGAGCGTCTGGCCGAGCATTTCGCCAACCTGCTGCGAGCCGTCTGTGAGCGTCCGCAACAAGCGATCGGCGATCTGCAACTGCTGACCGCCGCCGAACAGGCTCAGCAAAATGACTGGAGCGTTGCTCCGTGCAACCCGGCACAGCAGTGGTTGCCGGAACTGCTCAACGAACAAGTACGCCAGACCCCGGAACGCATCGCGTTGCTGTGGGACGGCGGCAGCCTGGACTTCGCCGAACTGCATACTCAGGCCAACCGCCTGGCGCATTACCTGCGCGACAAAGGCGTCGGCCCGGACGTGTGCGTGGCGATCGCCGCCGAACGTTCGCCGCAGTTGCTGATCGGTTTGCTGGCGATCATCAAGGCCGGCGGCGCTTATGTGCCGCTGGACCCGGATTACCCGGCCGAGCGCCTGGCCTACATGCTCCGCGACAGTGGCGTCGAGTTGTTGCTGACCCAAACCGAATTGCTCGACCGCTTGCCGGCCACTGATGGCGTCTGCCTGATTGCCATGGACGCCCTGCACCTGGAGAACTGGCCAAGCCATGCACCGGGTTTGCACCTGCACGGCGACAACCTGGCCTACGTGATTTATACCTCGGGTTCCACCGGCCAGCCCAAGGGTGTCGGCAACACGCACGCAGCGCTCGCTGAACGTCTGCAATGGATGCAGAACACTTATCGCCTGAACGATACCGAC
Source organism: Pseudomonas sp. 05N434 (assembly GCF_056396965.1). Lineage (NCBI taxonomy): Bacteria > Pseudomonadati > Pseudomonadota > Gammaproteobacteria > Pseudomonadales > Pseudomonadaceae > Pseudomonas > Pseudomonas sp. 05N434. The sequence continues at coordinate 9,410 of NZ_JBFTMK010000040.1, read as the reverse complement.
GTGCTGATGCAAAAAGCCCCGATCAGTTTTGACGTGTCGGTGTGGGAGTGTTTCTGGCCGCTGATTACCGGGTGCCGCTTGCTGATCGCCGGTCCCGGCGAACACCGCGATCCACACCGCATCGCACAACTGGTTCAGCAATACGGCGTGACCACGCTGCACTTTGTGCCGCCGCTGCTTTCGCTGTTCATCGACGAACCGCTGACCGCCGAATGCACCAGCCTGCGCCGGGTGTTCTGCGGCGGCGAAGCCTTGCCCGTCGAACTGCGCAACCGCCTGCTGACGCAACTGCCGGCGGTGCAACTACACAACCGCTACGGCCCCACCGAAACCGCGATCAACGTCACCCACTGGCACTGCACAATCGCCGATGGCGAGCGCTCGCCGATTGGCCGGCCATTGGGCAACGTGCTGTGCCGGGTGCTCGACAGTGACCTCAACCCGGTTCCGGCCGGCGTGCCGGGTGAGCTATGTATCAGCGGTATCGGTTTGGCTCGAGGCTATCTGGGCCGTCCGGGGCTGACGGCTGAGCGTTTCGTGGTCGATCCACTGGGCGAGCAGGGCGCGCGTCTGTACCGCACCGGCGACCGTGCGCGCTGGACCGCCGATGGCGTGATCGAATACCTCGGTCGTCTCGATCAGCAGGTCAAACTGCGTGGCTTTCGTGTCGAGCCGCAAGAGATCGAAGCGCGGCTGTTGRCACAATCCGGCGTCGCCCAAGCGGTGGTGCTGGTGCGCGAAACGGCGGTCGGCGGGCAGTTGATCGGTTACTACACCGCCGCTGATTCCACTGAAGACCTCGACACTCAAGCCGCACGCCTGAAAGCCGTGCTGGCCGCCGAGTTGCCGGAATACATGGTCCCGGCGCAACTCATGCGTCTGGACCAAATGCCCTTGAGCCCGAGCGGCAAACTCGATCGCCGCGCCTTGCCGGAACCTCAGCGGCACGTCCGCGAGCACGTCGAACCGGTCACGGCGCTTGAGCAACAAATCGCCGGCATCTGGCGCGAAGTGCTGGGCCAGACGCAGATCGGTCTGCGCGACGACTTCTTCGCCCTTGGCGGCCACTCGCTGCTGGCCACGCAAATCATCTCCCGTACCCGTCAGGCCTGCGACGTCGAGTTACCGTTGCGGGCGCTGTTCGAGGCCAGTGAGCTGGGCGCGTTTGCCGAACAGGTTCGCTTGATCCAGGTCAGCGGCAGAACCAACCAGCAGCCACCGATCGAGAAGGTCGACCGCCGCCAACCGGTGCCGTTGTCCTATTCCCAGCAACGCATGTGGTTCTTGTGGCAGATGGAACCGGACAGCCCGGCCTACAACGTCGGCGGCATGGCGCGGTTGCGCGGCGTGCTGGATGTCGGGCGTTTCGAGGCGGCGTTGCAAGCGCTGATCATGCGTCACGAAACCCTGCGCACGACATTCCCGAGCGTCGACGGCGTGGCCCGGCAACAGGTGCATCCGGACACCGGTATGCGCATGGACTGGAAGGATTTCTCCGCGCTGGCGGCTGATACTCGTGAGCAGCGTGTCCAGCAACTGGCCGACAGCGAGGCGCACACGCCTTTCGATCTGGAAACCGGACCGTTGCTGCGCGCCTGCCTGGTCAAGACCGCCGAGCAGGAACATTACCTGGTGCTGACCCTGCACCACATTGTCACCGAAGGCTGGGCGATGGACATCTTCGCCCGGGAACTCAGCGCGCTCTACGAAGCGTTCGTCGATGACCGCGAATCACCACTGCAACCCTTGCCGGTGCAGTACCTGGATTACAGCGTGTGGCAGCGTCAGTGGCTGGAATCCGGCGAACGTCAGCGCCAGCTCGATTACTGGACCGCGCAACTGGGCCGCGAACATCCACTGCTGGAGTTGCCGGCTGATCGTCCGCGTCCGCCGGTGCAAAGTCATCAGGGCGAACTGTTCCGCTTCGACCTCAGTGATGACCTCGCGGCGCGGGTTCGTGCCTTCAACGCAGACAACGGTCTGACCCTGTTCATGACCATGACCGCCGCCCTGGCCGTGCTGCTTTACCGCTACAGCGGCCAGACCGACCTGCGCATCGGTGCGCCGGTGGCCAACCGCATTCGCCCGGAAAGCGAAGGGTTGATCGGCGCATTCCTCAACACCCAAGTGCTGCGTTGCCAGCTCGATGGGCAGATGTCCGTCGGCGAGTTGTTCGAGCAGGTTCGCCACACGGTGATCGAAGGCCAGTCCCATCAGGACCTGCCGTTCGATCACTTGGTCGAAGCCTTGCAACCACCGCGCAGCGCCGCTTACAACCCGCTGTTCCAGGTGATGTGCAACGTGCAGCGCTGGGAATTCCAGCAGCGCCGCACCCTGGCCGGGATGACCGTCGAGTACCTGGCCAACGATGCGCGAGCGACCAAGTTCGACCTCAACCTGGAAGTCACCGACCTCGACCATCGCCTCGGTTGCTGCCTGACTTACAGCACCGATCTGTTCGACGAGCCGCGCATTGCGCGCATGGCCGGGCACTGGCGCAATCTGCTGGACGCGTTGCTGGCCGATCCGCAACAGCGCTTGAGTGAGCTGCCATTGCTCGACGCCACTGAACAGCAAAACCTGCTCGACAACCTCGGCATCGAGCCGGGTGAGCATCGCCTCGATCAATACATCCATCAGCTGTTCGCTGAGCAGGCGCTGGTGCGCATGGGCGCACCGGCGCTGACGTTCGCCGGGCAAACCCTGAGCTACGCCGAGCTCGACAGCCGCGCCAATCGTCTGGCCTGGATGCTCCGTGAGCGCGGTGTCGGGCCGCACGTGCGGGTCGGCTTGGCGTTGGAACGTTCGCTGGAGATGGTCATCGGCTTGCTGGCAATCCTCAAGGCGGGCGGCGCCTATGTGCCGCTGGACCCGGAATACCCGCTGGATCGCCTGCACTACATGATCGAAGACAGCGGCATCGGTTTGTTGCTCAGCGATGCGGCGATGTTCGCGGCACTCGGTGAATTGCCGGCCAGCGTCGGTCGTTGGTGCCTGGAAGACGATGCCGCGGACCTGGCCAATTACCCGGCCAGCGAGCTGCCGTTTATCAGTATGCCGCAGCATCAGGCGTACCTGATTTACACCTCGGGCTCCACCGGAAAACCGAAAGGCGTGGTGGTGTCCCACGGTGAAATCGCCATGCATTGCCGCGCGGTGATCGAGCGTTTCGGCATGCGCCCCGATGATTGCGAGTTGCACTTCTATTCGATCAACTTCGATGCCGCGACCGAGCGTCTGCTGGTGCCGCTATTGAGTGGTGCGCAGGTGGTCCTTCGCGCTCAAGGCCAGTGGGACGCGCAGGAAATCTGCGGGCTGATTCGTCGCCACAACATCAACATCCTCGGCTTCACCCCAAGCTACGGCAGCCAGTTGGCGCAATGGCTGGCGACCCAGGGCGAAACCCTGCCGGTGCGCATGTGCATCACCGGTGGCGAAGCCCTGACTGGCGAACACTTGCAGCGGATTCGCGCGGCGTTCAAACCGAGCCTGTTTTTCAACGCTTACGGCCCGACCGAAACTGTGGTCATGCCGCTCGCCAGCCTGGCCCCCGAGCAATTGGAAGAAGGGCTGGGCAGTGTGCCGATTGGCAGCGTGATCGGCGCTCGGGTGGCGTACATTCTCGACGCCGATCTGGCGTTGCTGCCGCAAGGCGCGACCGGCGAGTTGTATGTCGGCGGCGCCGGTCTGGCGCAGGGTTATCACCAACGTCCGGGGATGACCGCCGAACGCTTTGTCGCTGATCCTTTTGCCGCGAACGGCGGACGCTTGTACCGCACCGGCGACCTTGTCCGTCAGCGCGCCGATGGCCTGGTCGAGTACCTCGGCCGCATTGACCATCAAGTGAAGATCCGTGGTTTTCGCATCGAACTGGGCGAGATCGAAACCCGACTGCTGGAACATGAATCGATCCGTGAAGCGGTCGTGCTGGCGCTCGATGCGCCGAGCGGCAAGCAACTGGTGGGCTATCTGGTTACAAACGTGGCCGAGCAGGATGAAGCGCAGCAAACTGCACTGCGCGAAGCGTTGAAGGCGCACCTCAAATCTCAGTTGCCGGATTACATGGTGCCGACGCACTTGATCCTGCTGGCCAGCATGCCGCTGACCGCCAACGGCAAACTCGACCGTCGCGCACTGCCGGCACCGGACCCGGAGTTGAATCGTCAGCAATACGTGGCGCCGAGCAACGAACTTGAGATGATCCTGGCCGGCATCTGGTGTGAAGTGCTCAACGTTCAACAGGTCGGCCTCAACGACAACTTCTTCGAACTGGGCGGCGATTCGATCCTGTCGATCCAGGTGGTGAGCCGTGCGCGGCAGCAGGGCATTCACTTCAGCCCCCGCGACCTGTTCCAGCACCAGACAGTGCAGACGTTGGCTGCGGTGGCGACTCGTACCGAGCAGGTCACCGCCGAACAAGGTTTGCTCACGGGTGAATCGCGTCTGACACCCATTCAGCACTGGTTCTTCGACACCGAAATCCCGCAGCGTCAACACTGGAACCAGGCGTTGCTGCTGGAACCGACCGTGGTGCTGGAGCCGCATCGCCTGGAGCAAGCGCTGTTGGCGGTGATCGAGCAGCACGATGCCTTGCGCCTGCGCTTCACCGAAGTCGCCGGTCATTGGCAGGCCGAGCATCAGGCAGTTTCCGACGCTGCCGTGCTGTGGCAAGTGCAGGTGCCGACGATGGACACATGCGCGGCACTGTTCGCCGAAGCGCAGCGCAGCCTCGACCTTGAGCAAGGGCCACTGATGCGGGCGCTGTTGGTCGACGATCCCGAGGGGCAACAACGGTTGTTCATTGCCATTCACCACTTGGTGGTGGACGGGGTGTCGTGGCGGGTGCTGCTGGACGATCTGCAAACGGTTTATCGTCAACTGGACGCAGAGCAGTCAGTAAAACTGCCAGCGAAAACCAGTGCCTTCAGGGACTGGGCCGCACGGTTGCAGGCTTATGCCGGCAGCGAATCCCTACGGGAAGAATTGAGCTGGTGGCAGGCGCAACTGGCCGGCCCAAGCGCTGAATTGCCGTGTGATCGGCCTCGGGGCGGGCAGCAGAATCGTCACGCGCAAACCGTCAGCGTGCGCCTCGACAGCGAGCGCACCCGCCAACTGTTGCAACAGGCGCCGGCGGCCTATCGCACCCAAGTCAACGATTTACTGCTGACTGCGTTGGCCCGTGTGTTGTGCCGCTGGAGCGGTCATGGGTCGGCGTTGATTCAACTCGAAGGCCACGGCCGCGAAACCCTGTTCGACGAGATTGACCTGACCCGCACCGTCGGCTGGTTCACCAGTGCTTATCCACTGCGCCTCACGCCGGTGAGTGAGCAGGGTGCGTCGATCAAGGTAATCAAGGAGCAACTGCGCGCGGTGCCGCATAAAGGCCTGGGGTATGGCGTGCTGCGTTACCTGGCCGATGGCCTGTGTCGGCAGACCATGGCCGCGCTGCCGGTGGCGCCGATCACCTTCAACTACCTCGGCCAGTTCGACCAGAGCTTCGGCAGCGATGCGCTGTTCCGTCCGCTCGATGAGCCGGTCGGCGCGGCCCATGATCCGCATGCGCCGCTGCCAAACGAGCTGAGCGTCGACAGTCAGGTGTACGGTGGTGAACTGGTGCTGCGCTGGACCTTCAGCGCCGAACGCCACGACCGGCAAACCATCACCGACCTGGCGCAGGCGTATCTGGATGAATTGCACAGCCTGATCCAGCACTGCCTGAGTGACCACGCGGGCGGCCTGACGCCGTCGGACTTCCCGTTGGCCAAACTGACTCAGCCGCAACTCGACGCGTTGCCGGTTCCGGCGGCGATGATCGAAGACGTCTACCCGCTGACCCCGATGCAGGAAGGCATGCTGCTGCACACCTTGCTCGAACCGGGCACCGGCCTCTATTACATGCAGGACCGCTACCGCATCAACAGCGAGCTCGACCCCGAGCGCTTCGCCMAGGCCTGGCAAGCGGTGATCGCCCGTCACGAAGCCTTGCGCGCCTCGTTCTGCTGGAACGTCGGCGAAGACATGCTGCAAGTGATCCATAAACCCGGCAGCACGCCGATCGAGTATCTGGACTGGAGCGCGGTTGCCGAAGCAGAGCAAGAGCCGAAGCTGCAGGCGCTGCTGAAAAGCGAGCGCGAGACCGGGTTCGATCTGCTCAATCAGGCGCCGTTCCATCTGCGTTTGATCCGCGTCGGCGCGGCGCGCTACTGGTTCATGATGAGCAACCACCACATCCTCATCGATGCCTGGTGCCGTTCGCTGCTGATGAACGACTTCTTCGAAATCTACACCGCCCTCGGCGAAGGCCGGCAAGCGCAACTGGCCGTGCCGCCGCGTTATCGCGATTACATCGGCTGGCTGCAACGCCAGAGCCTGGCCGAGGCGCGACAGTGGTGGCGGCAGAACCTGCAAGGTTTCGAGCGCACCACGCCGATTCCGAGCGACCGGCCGTTCCTGCGTGAACATGCCGGCGACAGCGGCGGCATGATCGTCGGCGACCGTTACACAAGGCTTGATCCCCGGGATGGCGCACAATTGCGCGAACTGGCCCAGGCCCATCAGTTGACCGTCAACACCTTCGCCCAGGCGGCGTGGGCGTTGGTGCTGCGTCGCTTGAGCGGTGATCGCGACGTGCTGTTCGGCGTCACCGTGGCCGGGCGTCCGGTGGACATGCCAGAGATGCAACGCACCGTCGGGCTGTTCATCAACAGCATCGCCCTGCGGGTGAAAATGCCCGAGGACGATCAGCGCTGCAGCGTTCGTCAGTGGCTCAGTGGTTTGCTCGACAGCAACATGCAACTGCGCGAATACGAGTACCTGCCGCTGGTGAGCATCCAGGAAACCAGCGAACTGCCGAAAGGCCAGCCGCTGTTCGACAGCCTGTTCGTGTTCGAAAACGCCCCGGTGGAAGTCTCGGTGCTGGACCGTGCGCAAAGCCTCAATGCCACTTCGGATTCGGGCCGCACCCACACCAACTTCCCGTTGACGGCGGTCTGCTATCCGGGGGATGACCTGGGCTTGCACTTGTCCTACGACCAGCGTTATTTCGACGAATCCACCGTCGAGCGCATGCTCGGTGAGTTCAAGCGCCTGTTGCTGGCGCTGGTCGAGGGCTTCCACGGTGACATGGCCGATTTGCCGCTGCTGGGAGTCGAGGAGCAGGACTTCCTGATCCATGGCTGCAACCAGAGCGAACACGACTATCCGCTGGAGCAGAGCTATGTCTCATTGTTCGAAGCGCAGGTTGCCCGGCATCCGCAGCGGATTGCCGCCAGTTATCTCGATCAGCAACACAGCTATGTTGAGTTGAACCAGCGCAGCAACCGTCTCGGCCATGCCTTGATCGCTGCAGGCGTCGGCCTCGATCAACCGGTGGCGCTGCTCGCCGAGCGTAATCTCGATCTGCTGGGCATGATTATCGGCAGCTTCAAGGCCGGTGCCGGTTACCTGCCGCTGGACCCTGGCCTGCCAAGTCAGCGCCTGAGCCGGATCATTGACCTGAGCCGCACGCCGTTGCTGGTCTGCACCCAGGCGTGCCGTGACCAAGCCGTCGCGCTGCTGGAGGAATTCGGATGTGCCAACCGGCCTCGATTGCTGGTCTGGGAAGACGTGCAGGCGAGCGACGTTTCGGTGGCCAATCCGGGTGTCTACAGTGGCCCGGACAACCTCGCCTACGTGATCTACACCTCGGGCTCCACCGGCCTGCCGAAGGGCGTGATGGTCGAGCAGCGCGGCATGCTCAATAACCAGTTGAGCAAGGTGCCGTACCTGAAGCTGAGCGACGCCGATGTGATCGCCCAGACCGCTTCGCAAAGCTTCGATATTTCGGTCTGGCAGTTCCTCGCGGCGCTGTTGTTCGGTGCTCGGGTGGACATCGTGCCGAACAGCATCGCCCATGATCCCCAAGGCTTGCTGGCCCACGTCCAGAGCCAGGGCATTAGCGTGCTGGAAAGCGTGCCGTCGCTGATTCAGGGCATGCTCGCCCAGGACTGCATGAGCCTCGATGGCCTGCGCTGGATGTTGCCGACCGGTGAAGCGATGCCGCCGGAACTGGCGCATCAATGGTTGCTGCGTTACCCGCAGATGGGGCTGGTGAACGCTTATGGCCCGGCGGAATGCTCGGACGATGTGGCGTTCTTCCGGGTCGACCTGGCTTCGACCCGTGGCAGCTATTTGCCGATCGGTACGCCGACCGACAACAACCGTTTGTACCTGCTCGATGGCGCGCTGGAGCTGGTGCCGTTGGGGGCAGTGGGGGAATTGTGCGTGGCCGGCACCGGGGTCGGGCGCGGTTATGTGAGCGATCCGTTGCGCACGGCACAGGTGTTTGTGCCGAACCCATTCGGTGCGCCTGGGGATCGCCTGTATCGCACCGGTGACCTGGCCCGTCGGCGCAGTGATGGCGTGCTGGAATACGTCGGGCGTATCGATCATCAAGTGAAGATTCGCGGGTACCGCATCGAACTGGGTGAAATCGAAGCGCGTCTGCATGAACAGCCGGAAGTCCGCGATGCGGCGGTCGGGGTGCAGGAGGGCGTCAACGGCAAGCACCTGGTCGGCTATCTGGTGGCAGCGGATTTGGCGCTCAATCCGAACGAACGACTGGAGCGGATCAAGCAGCGCCTGCGTGCCGAGTTGCCGGAATACATGGTGCCGCTGCACTGGTTGTGGCTCGACAAGCTGCCACTCAACGCCAACGGCAAACTCGATCGCAAGGCCTTGCCGGCACTGGAGATCGGCCAGTTGCAGAGCCAGGACTATCAGGCGCCGGGCAATGAGCTGGAGCAGACCTTGGCGGATATCTGGGCCGAAGTGTTGAAGGTCGAGAAGGTTGGCGTGCGTGACAACTTCTTCGAGCTGGGTGGGCATTCGCTGCTGGCCACGCAAATTGCCTCGCGGGTACAAAAAGCCCTGCAACGCAACGTGCCGCTGCGGGCGATGTTCGAGTGCAGCACGGTGGCGGAATTGGCCGAGTACATCGATGGGTTGGCGGCGAGCGACATTACCGAGGAGAAGGTGGATCGGTTGAATGACCTGATGGCGGAGCTGGAGGGCCTTTAATCCGGGTTGACTGCCGAGCCCACGCGGCTCAGGCTTCCCGTGGTTTTTTAATGGATCCTATTTCACCAGGGAGACAGTCGATGCCCTTCGTAACGGTTGATGGACAAGCGCTTCACTACATAGATCAAGGCACGGGCCCGGCGGTATTGCTGGCCGGGAGCTACCTGTGGGACCAGGCCATGTGGGCACCGCAGATTGCGGCGCTGTCGCAGCGCTATCGGGTCATTGCACTGGACCTCTGGGGCCATGGCGAATCCGGGCGGATGCCCGAGGGCATGACGTCGCTGGATGACGTGGCGCGTCAGGCACTGGCATTACTCGATCATCTGGACATCGATCGCGTCACGCTGGTC
>NZ_JBFTMK010000039.1:0-34205 GCF_056396965.1 Pseudomonas sp. 05N434 | reverse complement strand
GAATGGCTCCAGCCAAAGCCGAGGCCGCAGTCGATCTCGGCGGCGCTGGTGCGATAGAGTCGGGTGAAGTCGAACGGCAGGATGCCGTCCAGCGCACCGTCGGTGAGGGTCAGCAGTTCTTCGCCGGTGACCATCGACACCGGGCATTGGTTGGTCGCGGTTTTGTCGACTGAGTCGGCGCTGTCGCCGTTGGGGTTTTTCGCCTGATCCGGGGAGTCGTCGTGGTGTTCGTTTTGCTTGAGCGTGGTGTTGCGTTTGGCATCCCAGCGCAGTTGCATCCGGCCTTTTTTCAGGCCCGCCGCAACACCGCGCGCGGCGACCTTTTTGTAGCGATCAACGTACTCCATGAAGTTGTTGATGATCGCAACCATCGACTTCACGAAGCCCATGGCGGCCTGAAAAATCTGTGCGCTGTACTTGGCCAGGCGCACGGTCAGCCAGGCAATGCCAACCCCGACCACACTCAGTACCAAACCAATCAACAGGTCGATGACCAAGCCAACCACGACCTTGGAAATCGCTTCAGCCGAAGACCCGGCCAGTTGCGAAGGTGGCAATGCTTCCAGCCACAAGGTCGCGGTGCGCATCAGCAAGCACAGCGCCGCCTCGTCGCTGGTCAGCAACATGGCCTTTTCCATCTTGTCTGGAGCGGTTACGGCCAGATCGGCAAGTCTGCCGGCGCTTTCACCCAGCTTCTCGGCATAGGCGTTGGGGTCTTTCAGGATATCGGCGAGTTCACCCATGCCATCCCAAACCGCCTGAATCGCCGCCCAACCTCCCGCGAGCACTCCGTTGCCCACCGCCGCCAACGAAGCGGATGCCGATTGCTGCGACCACTGCGGCTTGAACCCTTCCCATTCCTTGCGCAGCCAGCTTTCCAGCTCCTGGGTCAGGCCGTCGTAGGAGGAGAAAAGATCATCGATTTGAGTCGGGGTGACTTCACTATGGACATGAACGCGGTAGAACTTGCCGGGCGTGCCTTTGAACTGCCCCTGACCGTTTTCATCGAGTGTGACAGGTGTACTTTCGCCGCCATCATTGGCAATCACATCGACCTGAATGCTCCCCAACGGAATGTCGTAGACCGATTCGAACTTGCTCTCGATCTGCAGAATTCCACTAGCCGGACACTGCGCAAGACCCGAGATAAAATCATCGTCGCCACTGCTCACCGCAGTCGTGGTATCGCCGAGTTTTATCACCCGCTCCATGTCCAACAGCGAAGGCATGTCCATCGCCCGGCTGACCCTATCCGCGTTCCGGTTCAAGAAGTTGCCAAGCTGCTGGCGATACAAAACCAGTGTGCCTTTGAAACCGTCGAGCTCCTGCTCGATCCGTACGATCTGATCCATCAGTCCAGCTCCGTCATCAGGTAATCCACCAACGCTGATTTCGGCGCTTGAGGCAGGTCTGGCATCTCAAGAAAGCTCGCGACTTTGTGCCGCAACACGCTTTCGGAGAACGCCTCATAAAGATCAGGGCGGTCCTCGCTCAACCACTTCAGCAGGTTGTTGATATTCGTTGTCGCGGACTTGGTGGCGAGGTGGTTGAGCAGCGATTCAGATACTTCCCACCAGGGGAAAACCCTGGCGGTTTTCAGCGCACTACCACCGATATCCAGCGGTTGGCCATTGATCAGGCAACGCCCGATCACCGGCATCAGTTGCGCAGCGTTAACCTCGGCAGATTGCAGAATCGGCAGCACATAGCGCCCATCCCAATAGCGGAAAAACACCGCGTTGCCGTTGGGCATCAGAACGTGTGTGAGGCTGCGCAAATGCTCGACCAACGCCTCTTGAGTGGCGCAAGACACCGCCAGCCAACCCCAATCGCGGGACTCAGTGACGGCGACCCAATCCAGAAACTCACTGTCAGCGGTAACGATTCCGACATAGGGCATCACCGCTTCCCACTCGGCGTAGGCAGTGCCGGCCCAGATCGGGCTCGGCGCTTGTGCAGTGATCGAGCGTTGCCAGGTTTTGAACGGTTCAGCGGCACTGGCGCTGCTGAAAATCGCGAACAGTTGCTCCGACGGTTGCAGTGGCTGGCGCTCCAGCCAGGCGCGAGGCGACAAAACATCAGGCAGCACAGACACCGCCCTTGCAGCGCTCACACTCTTCGCAGAACGGCGCGTCGCTTTGCAGGCTGAGAATCTGCGCGGCACTGAGCAGCGCCGCCGGGGCCGCCGCAAGCTTCAACGGCACATCCGGCAAGTTCGGCGCAGAAGCCATGGCCGCCATCAGAGCACCACCGACCTGCATCGGCACGCTGCTGAAAATCCCGCCGGGGCCGATGTTGATCCACTGCCCGCCCGCCTGAATGGTCGCGCTGGCGCCGCCGTCGATGACCACTTGTTGGCCGGCGCTGACGTGGAATTGCTGACTGGCATTGAGGGCTTGATTGCTCACACGAATGTGCCGGTCGCCGACCACCACCAGGTGATCGTCCAACCGCACTTCGGTCTGGCGCTGGCCATGGGTGATGCGTTTTTCGTCGGCCTTCAACTCATGGCGGGCGGTGCCGGTGACGACGATGCTGCGCTGGTTATCAACCTGCACCTGTTGATCGTTGAGGACGTGCTGAGTCCAGTTGCGCTGGGCGCGTAGGTAGATTTCCTCGGCCCCTTTGCGATCCTCGATGCGCAATTCGTTGTAACCGCCGCCACCGGGACTGCTTTGGCTGCGGAAAATACTGCGGGTCTTGTCCGCCGGCAGATCGAGGGGCACAGGCGTCGCGGCGTTGGGCAGGCAGCCCATCACCAGTGGCTTGTCGGCATCGGCATCGATAAACCCCACCAGCACTTCCATGCCGACGCGCGGAATCATCACGCTGCCGTAACGGTCATGAGCCCAGCCAGTGGCGACGCGAAGCCAACAACTGGAGTGTTCGTTGAGCTGACCGTCACGGTCCCAGGCGAGCTGAACCTTGACCCGACCGTACTCGTCGCAATGGATTTCGCTGTCCGTCGGGCCGGTGATTACGCCGGGTTGATAGCCGAGCATCCGTGGCTTTTCCGGGCCCAGCGGTGGGCGAAAAGAAACGTCCCACGGCGTCGCCAGAAACGTATTGCGATAGCCCTGGAAATCATCCGGGCTGTCGCTGGTGGCTGACTCCTCCAGTACCTGCGGTTGACGGCCGCGGTGTTCTATTTCGGTGATCAACCACAGGTCATTCCACGCCTGACGCGGGTGTTCGGCCAGGTATAGGAAATGCCCGCTGACCAATGCGGATTCGTCGCCACGACCTTCGGCCTGACGGTAATCCGCGTTGTGCCGTTCCAGCGCTCGTTGAGCCAGATGCTTGCCGTGTTCACGATCAGTGAATTGGCCGGGGAAGTGGTAGTCCTCCAGCACCGGTCGCTGCTCGCTGTCGAGGCGGCTCTCGAGTTGCAAACGCGGTTTCTGGAAGTCGTAGTCGCGACGGGTGACTGCGGTGGTCCGGGTTTCCAGCCGTACATTGAAACGCTTGATCGCCGGCGCATCCGCAGCCATCCCGCTGCCCGGCAGGTACAGCGTCGGTTCGGGCAGACGGGGGAAAACCGTCTGATCATCGCCGAACACCAACAGGTGCCCGTCGGGGCTGTGCTGGAAGTGATAGTGAATGCCGACCTCGGCACACAGGCGCTGGATGAACGCCAGATCGCTTTCAGCGTATTGCACGCAGTACTCGCGATCGGGGTAGTCACTGCCGAGCCGGAACTCGAAGGCGTCGCGTTGGATGCCGTGGTCTTTGAGGATTTGCGTGATGATCGTCGGCACACTTTTGTGCTGGAAGATCCGCTGATTGATACGCCGGTCGAGATACGCCAGACGCGGTACGAGACTGATCTGGTAACCCGTCAGACGGTGCCCGGAATCGCTTTGGCCGACGCGAAAGATCTGACCATGAATACCGGAACCTTGCGCATCGAAACTCAGAAACGCCTGACGATGCAGCAGGCTTTCGAGCTCTATGTCGGGTCGCTCGCTGACCAGTTCCAGGTCAAAACGGTAGGGTTGGCTGATGGCTTCCTTGCCCGTGAACTCAAGCACCTTGAGCTCATTCTGGACGCCGTCGAGGGTCAACGTGAAACGCGGTTGATTGGCAGGCGCGAACATCCGATGTGTCTCTGCAGAATGAAGGCGGGCGATTCTGCATGAGCGACAAGGGGTGTTGATGGAGGGACAAGGAAATCAGATTTACCCTGCTTTTTTAGGGATTTTTCCTTCAAAAAACTGGATAAAGCACTACAGACATTCCTGTCAGAAGCACCACCAAACAAATGTGGGAGCGCAAAAAAAACGGCCCGCCTCCAAAAGGAAGCGGGCCGTTTTCATGTTCGGCGAAAGGTCAGAGCATCAGCTCATCCCCCTCACTGGTTCAGGCGGAAATCCTTTTCGGCTGCAGCGAAGCGCGAAAGCATGCCGCTGGTCGGTGCGCCCATTTTGCTGACGATGTAGATCGCCAGGCTGGCGAAGATGAAACCAGGGATGATTTCGTACAGGCCCAGCAGTTCGAAGTGTTTCCAGACGATCACAGTGGTCGCGCCGACCAGGATGCCGGCCAGTGCGCCGTTGCGGGTCATGTTTTTCCAGATCACGGAGATCAGGACAACTGGACCGAACGCAGCACCGAAACCTGCCCAGGCGTAGCTGACCAGGCCCAGTACACGGTTTTGCGGGTTAGCCGCCAGAGCGATAGCGATCAGCGCAACCAGCAGCACCATGGCACGGCCGACCCAGACCAGCTCAACCTGGGAAGCACTTTTACGCAGGAAGGTTTTGTAGAAATCTTCGGTCAGGGCGCTCGAGCACACCAGCAGTTGGCAGCTCAGGGTACTCATCACCGCCGCCAGAATGGCCGACAGCAACACACCGGCAACCCATGGATTGAACAGGATTTTTGCCAGTTCGATGAACACACGCTCGTGGTTTTCGCTCACCGGCAAGGCCAGGGCTGGGTTTGCCGAGAAGTAAGCAATGCCGAAGAAACCTACGGCGACGGTGCCGCCCAGGCACAGGATCATCCASGTCATGGAGATGCGACGAGCGTTGGCGATCGACTTGACCGAATCCGCCGCCATGAAACGCGCCAGGATGTGCGGCTGGCCGAAGTAGCCAAGACCCCAGCCCATCAGCGAAATCACGCCGATGAAGGTGGTGTTTTTCAGCATGTCGAAGTTGCTTGGGTCTTGCGCTTCAATGGCCAGGAACGTGGTGTCGATGCCGCCAGTGGCCAGCAGCACGATGATCGGCGTCAGCAACAGGGCGAAGATCATCAACGTGGCTTGTAGCTTTTATCTTCAAAACGGCTGGAGAAGTAGTCCGGCAGGGTCAGCGCATCGCCGTTGTGCTCGGTCTGCACACGCAGACGGCCGGCGACGAACAGCCAGTTCAGGTAAGCACCGACGATCAGGCCGATGGCGATCCAGCTTTCGGAAAGACCGGACATGTAGATAGCGCCCGGCAGGCCCATCAACAACCAGCCGCTCATGTCGGAAGCACCGGCAGAGAGTGCGGTCACGACGCTGCCCAGGCTACGGCCGCCCAGAATGTAGTCAGAAAGGTTGTTGGTGGAGCGATAGGCCATGAAGCCGATCAGCACCATTGCTGCGATGTAGATCACGAACGTGATCAGGGTTGGATTGCTTACGCTCATTGAGTTACGCCCTGGCATTGTTTTTATGTAGCGGCGGCTGGTGAACCGCTCGCAAACGATGACGTTTGACAGACGATTCGGGGGCCCGCGCATTTATGACTGATGTTTCCCCAGGAAAGCCATCAGCCGGTGCTCCGATTTTTTGACCGGTTGCACCTTGGCCGCGAATGCTATTCAACAATGCAAATAAGGTGCAACCAGTTTCGTTCGAATAAGTTGCACCTAATCGGATTTACCTGAAAACAGTCGGTTTTTGCTCCTTTTTAGGGCGTTTTCCGGATTGCGCTAGAAGTAAAAGCACCAAGCAGGAGCGGTCCGGGTGTACCAGAATTTATTTCCTGACGAGCTGCTTATTATTCCGGCAAAAAAAGGGTTGCACCCGGTTGCACCTCAACCAGCGCACAGCTAATCTTGCCGTCAGCTGATGCCACGCGGTCGTGGCAAACATGAGGATAAAAATATGGCTACCACCACCCTTGGGGTCAAACTTGACGACCCGACCCGCGAACGCCTCAAGGCCGCCGCGACCTCGATTGATCGCACACCGCACTGGCTGATCAAGCAGGCAATTTTCAATTACCTGGAAAAACTCGAGGGTGGTGCAACCCTGTCCGAGCTGAACGGTTTGAACGGCAAGGAAGTTGACGAGGTGGGCGAGGTCCACGTCGATCACGCGCACCAATGCTTCCTGGAATTCGCTGAAAGCATCCTGCCGCAATCGGTGCTGCGCGCCTCGATCACTGCCGCTTACCGTCGCCCGGAACCTGAAGTGGTGCCGATGCTGATCGAACAGGCTCGCCTGCCGGCACCGATGTGCGACGCCACCAACAAGCTCGCTGCCTCGATTGCCGAGAAACTGCGCAATCAGAAGAGCGCCAGCGGCCGTGCCGGGATTGTTCAGGGCCTGTTGCAGGAGTTTTCCCTGTCGTCCCAGGAAGGCGTAGCTTTGATGTGCCTCGCCGAAGCGCTGCTGCGCATCCCGGACAAAGGCACTCGCGACGCACTGATCCGCGACAAGATCAGCACCGGCAACTGGCAGCCACATCTGGGCAACAGCCCGTCGCTGTTCGTCAACGCCGCCACTTGGGGCCTGTTGCTGACCGGCAAACTGGTCGCCACCCACAATGAAGCCGGACTGACCTCCTCCCTGAGCCGCATCATCGGCAAGAGCGGCGAGCCGATGATCCGCAAGGGCGTCGACATGGCCATGCGCCTGATGGGCGAGCAGTTCGTCACCGGCGAAACCATCGCCGAAGCCCTGGCCAACGCGAGYAAGTTCGAAGCCAAAGGCTTCCGCTATTCCTACGACATGCTGGGTGAAGCCGCCCTCACCGAACATGACGCCCAGAAGTACCTGGCCTCGTACGAACAAGCCATCCATGCGATCGGCAAAGCCTCCCACGGTCGCGGGATTTACGAAGGCCCGGGCATTTCGATCAAGCTGTCCGCCTTGCACCCGCGTTACAGCCGCGCCCAGTACGAGCGCGTGATGGACGAGCTGTACCCGCGCCTGCTGTCGCTGACCCTGCTGGCCAAGCAATACGATATCGGCCTGAACATCGACGCCGAAGAAGCCGACCGCCTCGAGTTGTCGCTGGATCTGCTGGAGCGCCTGTGCTTCGAGCCGCAACTGACCGGCTGGAACGGTATCGGCTTCGTGATCCAGGCTTACCAGAAGCGCTGCCCTTACGTGATCGACTACGTGATCGACCTGGCTCGCCGCAGCCGTCATCGCCTGATGATCCGCCTGGTGAAAGGCGCGTACTGGGACAGCGAAATCAAACGCGCCCAGGTCGAAGGCCTGGAAGGCTATCCGGTGTACACCCGCAAGGTGTACACCGACGTGTCCTACATCGCCTGCGCGCGCAAACTGCTGTCGGTGCCGGAAGTCATCTACCCGCAATTCGCCACGCACAACGCCCACACGCTGTCGGCCATTTACCACATCGCTGGCCAGAACTATTACCCCGGCCAGTACGAGTTCCAGTGCCTGCACGGCATGGGCGAACCACTGTACGAACAGGTTGTAGGCAAAGTGTCCGAAGGCAAGCTGAACCGTCCGTGCCGCGTGTACGCTCCGGTCGGCACCCACGAAACCCTGCTGGCGTATCTGGTGCGTCGTCTGCTGGAAAACGGCGCGAACACCTCGTTCGTTAACCGCATTGCCGACCAGTCGATCTCGATTCAGGAACTGGTGGCCGATCCAGTGGCCAGCATCGAGCAGATGGCGACGCTGGAAGGCGGTTTCGGCCTGCCGCACCCACGCATCCCGCTGCCGCGTGACCTGTACGGTGCCGAGCGCGCCAACTCCAGCGGCATCGACATGGCCAACGAACATCGTTTGGCATCCCTGTCGTGCGCCCTGCTGGCCACCGCGCACAACAACTGGAAAGCCGCGCCGATGCTCGGTTGCGCCTCCAGCACTGAAAGCCCTGCGCCAGTCCTGAACCCTTCCGATCTGCGTGACGTGGTGGGCCATGTGCAGGAAGCCACCGTCGAAGACGTCGACAACGCGATCCAGTGCGCCTTGAATGCTGCGCCGATCTGGCAGGCCACGCCGCCGGCCGAACGCGCCGCGATTCTGGAACGTGCCGCCGATTTGATGGAAGGCGAGATCCAGCCGCTGATGGGCCTGTTGGCTCGCGAAGCCGGCAAGACCTTCGCCAACGCCATCGCCGAAGTGCGTGAAGCGGTGGACTTCCTGCGTTATTACGCGGTGCAGGCGCGCAACGATTTCACCAACGACGCCCACCGCCCGTTGGGCCCAGTGGTGTGCATCAGCCCGTGGAACTTCCCGCTGGCAATCTTCAGCGGCCAAGTCGCTGCCGCACTGGCCGCTGGCAATCCGGTACTGGCCAAGCCTGCCGAACAAACCCCGCTGGTCGCCGCTCAAGCCGTGCGTCTGCTGCTCGAAGCCGGGATTCCGGAAGGCGTGCTGCAACTGCTGCCGGGCCGTGGCGAAACCGTCGGTGCCCGCCTGGTCGGCGACGATCGGGTCAAAGGCGTGATGTTCACCGGCTCCACCGAAGTCGCGCGCCTGCTGCAACGCAACATCGCCGGTCGCCTGGATGCCCAGGGCCGTCCGATCCCGCTGATCGCCGAAACCGGCGGCCAGAACGCGATGATCGTCGACTCCTCGGCACTGACCGAACAAGTCGTCATCGACGTGGTGTCGTCGGCGTTCGACAGCGCCGGTCAACGCTGCTCGGCGCTGCGGGTGCTGTGCTTGCAGGAAGATTCCGCTGATCGTGTCATCGAAATGCTCAAGGGCGCCATGGCGGAATGCCGTCTCGGTAACCCGGAGCGCCTTTCCGTGGACATTGGCCCGGTGATCGACGCCGAAGCCAAGGCCGGCATCGAGAAGCACATCCAGGCCATGCGCGACAAAGGTCGCAACGTGTACCAGGTGGCGATCGCCAACAGCGAAGAAGTCAAACGCGGCACCTTCGTCATGCCGACCCTGATCGAGCTGGAAAGCTTCGACGAGCTGCAACGGGAAATCTTTGGCCCGGTGCTGCACGTGGTGCGCTACAAGCGCAAAGACATCGACCAACTGATCGGCCAGATCAACGCATCCGGCTACGGTCTGACCCTCGGCGTGCACACTCGCATCGACGAAACCATCGCCAAGGTGATCGACAACGTCAACGCCGGTAACGTCTACGTCAACCGCAACATCGTTGGTGCCGTGGTCGGCGTGCAACCGTTCGGCGGCGAAGGCCTGTCGGGTACCGGTCCGAAGGCCGGTGGTCCGCTGTACCTGTACCGCCTGCTGTCGACGCGTCCTACCGATGCGATCGTACAATCCTTCGCTCGCGGCGACGCTATCGCAGCGCCGGACGTGCGTCTGCGTGATGCCATGAGCAAACCGCTGACCGCGCTGCAAGCCTGGGCCGACAGCAACAAGCTCACGGACCTGAGCGCCCTGTGCGTGCAGTTCGCGGCGCAATCGCAAAGCGGGATCACCCGCGTGCTGGCCGGCCCGACCGGCGAGCGCAACAGCTACGCCATCCTGCCGCGCGAACACGTGCTGTGCCTGGCGGACGTCGAAGGCGATCTGCTGACTCAACTGGCGGCGGTATTGGCCGTCGGCGGCTCGGCGGTGTGGCCGGACGCGGAACCGGGCAAGGCCTTGTTCGCACGTCTGCCGAAAGAAGTGCAGGCACGGATCAAGCGGGTGGCCGACTGGACCAAGGACGAAGTGGTGGTTGATGCCGTTCTGCATCATGGCCATTCCGATCAGCTGCGCGCGGTGTGCCAGCAAGTGGCCAAGCGGGCGGGGGCGATTGTCGGGGTTCATGGTTTGTCCCAGGGTGAAACCAACATTGCGCTGGAGCGCCTGGTGATCGAACGGGCGTTGAGCGTAAACACCGCCGCGGCGGGTGGTAATGCCAGCTTGATGACTATCGGTTAAACCGTAATAAAGCCGGGCGCCTGCAATGGGCGTCCGGTTTTTTTGAAGCAAGATCTTTTGCTTCTCCATCACCAAGATCAATCATCCTGTTCAGCCTCTATTCCCACGCCTAGACTCGGTCCATCCCAAATAAAGGTAGGCCGCCATGTCCGAGACGTTGCTCAGTTCCCGCAATCTGGCTTTCGAGCTGTATGAAGTCCTTGATGCCGAGGGCCTGACCCAACGTGAGCGTTTCGCCGAGCACAATCGCGAGACCTTCGATGCCGCCATCGGCACTGCCCGCAATATCGCCGAGAAGTTCTTCGCCCCGCACAACCGCAAGGGCGATGAGAACGAGCCGCGCTATGAGGACGGTCAGGCGATTCTGATTCCGGAAGTGAAACCGGCGGTGGATGCCTTCCTCGAAGCCGGTTTCCTCAACGCCGCGCGCAGTTTCGATGCCGGCGGCATGCAACTTCCTACGCTGCTGTCCCAGGCTTGCTTCGCGCACTTTCAATCGGCCAACTCGGCGTCGACCTCCTACCCGTTCCTGACCATGGGCGCGGCCAACCTGATTGAAAGCTTCGGCACCGATGAGCAGAAGCAGCGTTTTTTGCAACCGATGATCGACGGTCGCTTCTTCGGCACCATGGCGCTGACCGAGCCCCACGCCGGCTCATCACTGTCGGATATTCGTACCCGCGCCGAGCCGGCGTCCGACGGCACCTATCGACTCAAGGGCAACAAGATCTTCATTTCCGGTGGCGATCACCCGCTGTCGGAAAACATCGTGCACATGGTG
The DNA here is from genome assembly GCF_056396965.1 of Pseudomonas sp. 05N434. NCBI lineage: Bacteria > Pseudomonadati > Pseudomonadota > Gammaproteobacteria > Pseudomonadales > Pseudomonadaceae > Pseudomonas > Pseudomonas sp. 05N434. The sequence goes on along the minus strand of NZ_JBFTMK010000039.1, from coordinate 23,373 downwards.
TTGGCCAAGTTGCCGGACGCTCCGGCCGGGGTGAAGGGGATTTCGCTGTTTATCGTGCCCAAGTTTTTGGTCCACGATGACGGCAGTCTCGGCAAGCGCAACGATGTGCTGCTGGCCGGGCTGTTTCACAAGATGGGCTGGCGCGGCACCACCTCCACCGCATTGAACTTCGGCGATAACGGCGAGTGTGTCGGTTATCTGGTGGGCAAGCCACACCATGGCTTGAGCTACATGTTCCAGATGATGAACGAGGCGCGGATCGGCGTCGRCATGGGCGCGGTGATGCTGGGTTACGCCGGGTATCTGTATTCCCTGGAATACGCCCGCGAGCGTCCGCAAGGTCGGGTACCGGACAGCAAGGATCCGACCACCGCACCGGTTGCGATCATTCAGCACGCCGACGTCAAACGCATGCTGCTGACCCAGAAAGCCTACGTCGAAGGCGCATTCGACCTCGGTTTGTATGCGGCGCGGCTGTTCGACGACACCACGACGCTTGAAAGCGAAGCCGAGCGCAAACAGGCCCACGAGCTATTGGATCTGCTGACGCCGATCGTCAAATCCTGGCCGTCGGAGTTTTGCCTGAAGGCCAACGAACTGGCGATCCAGATTCTCGGCGGTCACGGCTACACCCGCGAGTATCCGGTGGAGCAGTATTACCGCGACAACCGCCTGAACCCGATCCATGAAGGCACCCACGGCATTCAGTCCCTGGACTTGCTGGGGCGCAAACTGGCGCAGAACGGTGGCGCGGGGCTCAAGCAACTGATCCGCCTGATCGCCGACACCGCTGAGCGGGCGCAGGCGCATGAGTCGCTGACTCCATTGCGTGAACCGCTGGAAAAACTGGTGGCTCGCCTGCAAACCGTGACCATCGGCCTGCTGACTGATCTGGCCCAGGGCAAGGTCAACAGCGGCCTGGCGAACTCGGCGCTGTACCTGAAAGTGTTCGGTCATACGGTGATCGGCTGGCGCTGGCTGGAACAGGCGATTCGTGCCGAGGAAGGGTTCGCCAAGGGTAATGCGGTGGATGTGAGCTTCTATAAAGGCAAGCTACAGGCGGCGCGGTATTTCCTGACGTGGGAAGTGCCGGGTTGCCACCATGAACTGGCGATTCTTGAGGCGCGGGATGATGTGTGTCTGAGCATGCAGGATGAGTGGTTCTGACCCGCTGACACCGATCGTTCCCACGCTCTGCGTCACGGCCGCGGAAGGGACGCGGAGCGTCCCGGGCTGCATTCCCACGCAGAGCGTGGGAATGATCAGTTAGCTCAACTTGAACCCACCCATCTGCCGCGCCAAATCATCGGCCAGACGCTGCAACGTCTGACAGTCTTCACGACAAGCCCTGACCTCCCCCGCCGTGGCCCGTGCCAAATCGGAAATCCCCTGCACGTTGCGGTTGATCTCTTCCGTCACCGCCGATTGCTCTTCAGTCGCTGTGGCCACCTGATGGTTCATGTCGCTGATGTGCTCGACCTGCCCGGTAATCGCCGTCAACGACGCCCCGGTGCGCTGGCTTGACTCAACCCCCGTGCCGGTCGCCGCTTGCCCGGCGTGCATTGAAGACACTGCATGCTCCGCACCCTGCTTGAGGCTGCCGATCATCTGCTGGATCTCGTCGGTGGACGACTGAGTCCTCCGCGCCAGGGTCCGCACTTCATCGGCCACCACCGCAAACCCGCGCCCCATATCCCCGGCCCGCGCCGCTTCAATGGCCGCGTTGAGTGCCAGCAAATTGGTCTGCTCGGAAATCCCGCGAATCACCGCCAACACTTGATCGATGGACGCCACCTGCTGGGCCAACTCACCCACCGCTGCGGCGGCGACGCCAATTTCGTCAGACATACTTTCGATGTGCCGGATCGACCCGCCCACCACTTCCCGCGCCTGCAGCGCTTCATCCCGCGCGGTTTGCGAAGCGACCGCCGCATTGCCGGCGTTCTGGGCGATTTCCTGCACGGTCAGCCCCATCTCATGAACGGCGGTGGCAACCATGTCGGTCATTTCCTGCTGACGTCCGGAACGTTCAGCGGTGTTGTCCACCACCCGCGCCACCTGGCCGACCGCCGTGCGTAAACGTTCACTGGTGGCCAGCACTTCGCCGATCATCTCGCGCTGACTTTCCAGGAACCGATTAAAGCCGCGAGCCAGGTCACCCAGCTCATCGGCGCGGCTGGAATCTAACCGGTGGGTCAAATCTCCACCACCGCTACCGATGGCAACCAACGCCGCTGTTACCTGACGAATCGGTCGCACCAATCCACGAGCCAGCAACACCACCAATAAAAGACAAACCAACGCCACCGCCAGACCAATGCCGCCGCTCATCCACATCGCCCGGCGAGCCTCGGCGTAGATCTGCGACTGCGGCACTTCGGCCACCAGGGTCCAGCCCAGATCACGCAGCGGCAGGCTCAAGGCCAGAAACTCTTCGCCATCGCGGGCAAAACTGCTGCTGCCAGACGCGGTGGAGGTCATCACCGCTTGCGCCGCCGAGGCGCCGATCTGTTCGACCAGCGTACGTTTGCCGCTGAACTGCGCCTCGGGATGAACCTGGATCAAACCGTCGGAGCGCACGAGATAGACCTTGCCGCGCTCACCAAAGTTGAAGTTGTGGATCAGCTCCGACAGTTCTTTCATGCTCAGGCCCAGCCCGGCCACGCCCACGACTTTGCCGGCCTGCTCGACTTTGAGGTCGATGAACAGCGCCAACTCACCGGTGGCGGTGTCATGGTCGATATTGAGGGTGCGCGGTTGATTACTGTCGAGGAACGAATAGAACCAGGCGTCATTGGGATTGGAGCGGCTGAGCGTACGGTCCAGGCCCTTTTCGGTGAAGTAATGGTTTGAAGCGGTGCCGATGATCAACGCGGTAAAGGCTTTGTGCTCGGTCCGGATGCCTTCCAGGTAACTGACGAAGGCCGCGGTCTGGGCAGTGTTTTCGCCTCCGGCCAACCAGTCGCGCACCATGCTGTTACTGGCGATGTCCTTGGCGGCGGTGAGGGGTTGGACGAGGATGCGTTCAATGTCGTTGCGCATCGCTTCGATGCTCGACGGCAACGCCTGCTCGACCAGATAGCGCTGGGCGAGGCGGTTGACCACGAGGGTATAAATGCCAACCACGATCAGAATACTGACCAGCAGGGCAGTGCCCATGCTCAGGATCAACTGCCATTGAATACTGCGTCGCCAGAACTGCATGGAGCACCCCCAAAGAATAAAGGGCTGAAACACTGCAACAGCCATGCCGATTGTATACAACCRAATCGACAATTTATTCTTTGGTTGTGCGCAAAGCCGCTCAGGCCTGGTTGATCGTCTTGGCGATCACTTCAACCGTGGCGCTGACTTGCTCTTGGTAACGGTCGAGTTCCTGCTGGTGACGCTTTTGCATTTCGATCTGCTGCGAGCACAGATTCATCGCCGCCAGCACCAGCAAGCGGTCACCGATCAGTGCCGGGTATTTCTTTTTGGTCTCGGCCAGAGCGGCCTTCAACATTAAGGCGGCGTCCAGCAGGGTCTGCTCTTCCCCGGCCGGAGCCTTGATTGAATAGTCTTCACCCAGAATCGAGACGACTTTTACCCCTGCGGCGCCGTAACTCATGCGCTGACAGGGCCGGCGCTGACGCGCTCAACCAAGGCCTGAATGCGTGCAACGGTGGCGCCTTGTTTCTCTTCCTGTTCCATCAGGCTCAGTTGCAAGCTTTCGTTTTCATCCTTGACCTGGGCCAGCTCCGCACTCAGGGATTGATTGGTGCCGAGCAGCGCCTGGTTCTGTTGCACCAGGTCGCTGACCAGTTGTTCCAATTGGCTTAGGGTTGCTTCTAACATTTTGATTTCCGGGCATTTTCAAAGGGCGCGTACGATAAAGAAAAGTCACTGTGGAAGCCAGGGGTATGCAGGCGCAAGACCTTGATTTTCCTGGCGGTCGACCTTCCTCGCGAACTTTAAAGACTGTGATTGGCGGTTCTGGTTCCTGCACTTCGTCGTCGCGGCCCTTCTGCGACAAATACGCGCAGCGACTCAAGACTTTAGTCGTATGACCGATAAGTCATCCATACAACAGTCTCAGCCTCGCACGGAGGCGCTTTTTTCGGTGAACACCATGTCCCTAAGAAATATGAATATCGCACCGCGGGCGTTCCTCGGTTTCACCCTGATTGGCGCCATGATGCTGATCCTGGGTGTGTTCGCCCTGAACCAGATGAGCAAGATTCGCGGCGCCGCCGAGGAGATCACCTCAAACAGCGTACCGAGCATTAAAAGCCTCGACGAATTCACCCAGCTGACCCTGCGCCTGCGTGTGCTGGCCTATCGTCTGCTCGTGAATCGTGAGCCGGACGTCCAGCAGAAAACCATCGAGCTGCTGGAAACCCGAAACCAGCAGATCCGAGCGGCTCAGGTCGGCTACGAAAAACTGATCGCCAGCCCGCAGGAGCGTGCAGCCTATGATCAGTATGTGCAGTTGCTGGGGCAGTACCGCCAGATCGAAGACCGGATGAAAAGTCWGTCGCGCAACAATCAAGTCGACGAACAGCGCACGCTGGTCAACACCGATTTGCTGAACAACTCTGAAGCCATGAACACCGTGCTCAATCGCTTGCTGGAGATCAACACCCAGCAGACCATCGACACCAACCAGCAAGCCGCCGACCAGTACTCCTCGGCGTTCAACCTGGTGGTGACCCTGTTGGTCATCGCCACTGGCCTGACTCTGCTGTTCGCCTGGCTGCTGACCAACAGCATCACCAAGCCGATCGCCAATGCCCTGAGCGCCGCCGAAGAAATCGCCGAAGGCAACCTGACGCGCCCGATCACGGTTGACGGTGCAGACGAAGCCGGTCGTCTATTGGCCGCCATGGAGAAGATGCAGGACAAACTGCGCGACACCCTGCAACGGATTTCCGGTTCAGCCACGCAACTGGCATCCGCCGCGGAAGAGCTCAACAGTGTCACCGACGAAAGCGCCCGCGGCCTGACCCAGCAGAACAACGAAATCGAACAGGCCGCCACCGCCGTCAACGAAATGACCAGCGCCGTGGAAGAAGTCGCGCGCAATGCCGTGAGCACTTCCGAAGCCTCGAAAAACGCCACCACTTCGGCGGGCGACGGTCGTGACCTGGTACAGGAGACCGTCAGCGCCATCGAACGCATGAGCGCCGATGTGCAGAGCACCGCCACCCTGATCGGCGATCTGGCCAACGAGTCGCGAGACATCGGCAAAGTGCTGGACGTGATTCGCGGCCTGGCCGACCAGACCAACCTGCTGGCGTTGAACGCCGCCATCGAAGCGGCCCGTGCCGGTGAAGCCGGTCGTGGTTTTGCGGTGGTTGCCGACGAAGTACGTGCCCTGGCCCACCGCACCCAGCAGTCGACCAGCGAAATCGAACGCATGATCGGCAGCATCCAGAGCGGCACCGAACACGCCGTGGACTCGATGCGCAACAGCACCGAGCGCGCCGAGTCGACCTTGAACATCGCGCGCGGTGCCGGCCTGTCGCTGGACACCATCAACAGCGCCATCGTCGAAATCAACGAGCGCAACCTGGTGATCGCCAGCGCGGCCGAAGAGCAGGCGCAAGTGGCCCGTGAAGTGGACCGCAATCTGGTGAACATTCGTGACCTGTCGGTGCAATCGGCCACCGGTGCCAACCAGACGAGTGCGGCCAGCAACGAACTGTCGCGCCTGGCGCTGGACCTGAACAACATGGTTGGGCGGTTTAGCCTGTAACGGCTCCCCTCTGTGGCGAGGGGGCTTGCCCCCGTTCGGCTGCGAAGCAGTCGCAATTGACCCACGCGTTGAACCTGGCGCACCGCAGCGCCGGCTTTGGGGTCGCTGCGCGAACCAACGGGGGCAAGCCCCCTCGCCACAGGGGATGATCGCCGTCAAAAGCTTTTTGACAGCATCACATTTCAACAGGTTAGAATCGCTGGCACGCGGACTGCATGGTCAGTTTGCGCCCGCCTTTACGCTTCCGGAGTACTGCCCTTGAATGCGACGACCATCAACAGCCTGTTCTTGATCGGCGCGTTGCTGGTAGGTGTGAGCATTCTGGTGAGCTCACTTTCATCGCGCCTCGGGATCCCGATTCTGGTGATCATCCTCGCGGTGGGCATGTCGGCCGGTGTCGACGGCGCCGGCATTATTTTCGATAACTACCCCACGGCTTATCTGGTCGGTAACCTCGCCCTGGCAGTGATCCTGCTCGACGGCGGCTTGCGCACCCGGGTGGCGAGTTTTCGCGTGGCGTTATGGCCGGCGCTGTCGCTGGCCACAGTCGGGGTGTTGATCACCACCGGGCTGACCGGGATGGCGGCGGCGTGGTTGTTCGACCTGAACCTGATTCAAGGCCTGCTGATCGGCGCCATCGTCGGCTCCACCGATGCCGCGGCCGTGTTCTCGCTGCTCGGCGGCAAAGGCCTGAACGAACGGGTGACCGCGAGCCTGGAGATCGAATCCGGCAGCAACGACCCGATGGCAGTATTTCTCACCGTCACCCTGATCGACATGCTCGCCAGCGGCCAGACCGGCCTGCACTGGAGCCTGCTCGGGCACTTGCTGCGTGAGTTCGGTATTGGCGGCGTCATCGGCCTCGGCGGTGGCTGGCTAATGTTGCAACTGGTCAACCGCATCCACCTGGCCACCGGCCTTTATCCAATTCTGGTAATTGCCGGCGGCCTGGTGGTGTTCGCCCTGACCAACGCCCTGCACGGCAGCGGCTTTTTGGCGGTGTACCTGTGCGGCCTGGTGATCGGCAACCGCCCGGTACGCAGCCGTCACGGTATTTTGCATATGCTCGACGGCATGGCCTGGCTGGCCCAGATCGGCATGTTCCTGGTGCTGGGGCTGCTGGTCACGCCCCATGACCTGCTGCCGATCGCTTTGCCGGCGCTGGGCCTGGCGCTGTGGATGATTCTGTTTGCCCGTCCGCTGTCGGTGCTGGCTGGCCTGCTGCCTTTCAAGGCGTTCCATGGACGCGAGAAGGCATTCATTTCCTGGGTTGGCCTGCGCGGCGCCGTACCGATCATTCTGGCGGTGTTCCCGCTGATGGCGGGACTGCCCAATGCTCAACTGTATTTCAATCTGGCGTTCTTTATCGTGCTGGTGTCGCTGTTGGTGCAGGGCACAAGCCTGCCGTGGGTCGCCAAACTTTTGAAAGTGACCGTCCCGCCAGAGCCCCTGCCGATCTCCCGATCGGCGCTGGAAGTGCATGTCACCAGCGAGTGGGAACTGTTCGTGTATCGCCTCGGTGCCGAGAAATGGTGCATCGGCTCACCCCTTCGCGAGCTGAAAATGCCCGAAGGCACACGTATCGCAGCCCTGTTTCGTGGCCAGCAACTGCTCCATCCGTCGGGTAGTACGGTGCTCGAAGTCGATGATTTGCTCTGCGTGATCGGCCATGAACACAACCTTCCGGCCCTCGGAAAACTCTTCAGCCAGGCACCGCAACGGGGGCTGGATTTGCGCTTCTTCGGCGACTTCGTACTCGAAGGAGACGCCCAGCTGGGCGCGGTTGCGGCCCTGTACGGATTGAAAGTCGAGGGCATCGATCCGAACATGTCCCTGGGCCACTTCATTGCCCAGAAAGTGGGCGGCGCTCCAGTCGTCGGTGACCAGGTGGAGTGGAACAACACCCTCTGGACCGTCGCGGTCATGGAAGGGAACAAGATTGGGAAAGTGGGCGTCAGATTCCCCGAAGGAAGTCGCCCCGGCCCCGGCCTGTTCCTCTAAACTCCACACTTCGTCTCGTTTTCGATCGGTCTCTATGTCAACTCTGCGTACCTTTTTCATCATGGCCCTGCTGGGCTTGAGTCTGTCCTGCAGAGCACGCTCACCCAGCTCAACAACCGGCGTGATTACGACCAGAAACTGATCGATCTCAAGCAGCAGTTGACCAACGCTCCCAGGCAGAACATCGAGAACCAGCGCGAGCTGACCCGCCTCAAGGCCACCAAAGTGGTGCCGGTGGGGCAACGCTATACCAAAGAGACGATCCAGCAGCTTGAGCAACTGCTGACCGAACGCTCCACTCAACAAAGCGACCTGCAGAAAGCCCTGGCCGAAGCGAACAGCCTGATCATTACCGCCCAGACCCGCCCCGAGCGCGCCCAGGCTGAGATCTCTGCCAGCCAGACGCGCATCCAGCAGATCAACAACATCCTCAAACTTGGCAAGGACAGCGGCAAGACCCTGACCGCCGAGCAACGCGATCAGCTCAACGCCGAACTCGCGGCACTGAACGCCTTGATCCCGTTGCGTCGCCAGGAACTGGCCGGCAACAGCCTGTTGCAGGACCTGGGCAACAGCCAGCACGACTTGCTGTCAGAAAAGTCCGATCGCCTGGATCAGGAGATCCAGGACCTGCAAACCCTGATCAACCAGAAACGCCTGGCCCAGTCACAAGAGACCGTGACCCAGCAGTCCATCGAGGCGCAGAAGGCCGGCGGCAGTAGCCTGCTGGCCACCGAAAGCGCGGCCAACCTGAAGCTCTCCGACTACCTGCTCAAAAGCACCGACCGCCTCAACGAAGTCACTCAACAGAACCTGCAGACCAAGCAGCAACTGGACAGCGTGACCCAGAGCGACTCGGCGCTGGACGAACAGATCAACGTGCTCAAGGGCAGCCTGCTGCTCTCCAAGATTCTCTACAAACAGAAACAGGCCCTGCCGCGTCTAAGGCTCGACCGCGACCTGGCCGACCAGATTGCCGACATTCGCCTGTATCAGTTCGAAGTCAGCCAGCAACGGGAACTGCTCAGCAACCCGATCACCTACGTCGATAACCTGCTGGCGACTCAACCACCCGAGCAAGTCACCCCGCAACTGCGCAAGAGCCTGCTGGACCTGGCCAACACCCGCGCGGACCTGTTGGAGCGCTTGAATCGCGAACTGAGCGCGGTGCTCAACGAATCCATCACGCTGCAACTCAATCAGAAACAACTGCTCAGCACCGCACAAAGTCTGCGGGCTACGCTGGACGAGCAGATGTTCTGGATTCCCAGCAACAAACCGCTGGATCTTGAGTGGATGCACAGCGTGCCGGAACGCCTGCAACGCCAGGTCACTACCCTGCCGTGGGCTTCGAGCCTGAGCGAATTGACCGATGGTCTGACGCAACGACCGCTGCTGTTCCTGCCACTGGCCCTGCTGATCGGCGCGCTGCTGTGGCGCCGTAAAAATCTCTATTCCCGCCTGAACAAAGTTCACCAGGACATCGGCCATTTCAAACGCGACAGCCAGTGGCACACCCCGCAAGCGATTCTGATCAACATCCTGCTGGCGATGCCGGTTTCCCTGGGCCTGGCCTTGTGCGGCCTGGCCTTGCAGATCGACGCCCGCGGCCAGAACGCCAACATGGGCGCAGCGCTGTTGCAGATGGCCCAGGCCTGGCTGGTGTTCTACACCGCCTACCGCATCCTCGCGCCGGGTGGCGTGGCCGAACTGCATTTCCGTTGGGAAAAGCCCCAGGTCGAATTCCTTCAAGGCTGGATTCGCCGGCTCGGGCTGGTGGTGATGGCTCTGGTGACCGTGGTGGCGGTCGCCGAACTGCAACCGGCGGCGCTGGCCGATGACGTGCTCGGCATGCCGGTGGTACTGACCTGCTACGCCTTGATGGCCTGGCTGCTCAGCCGGCTGTTGGTCAGCAGCCCGACCCACGAAAACGCCTCGCTGTTCCGCAAGGCCGTGGGAGTCATGTTCACCGTTCTGCCGATCGCGTTGTTCGTCGCCGTGTGCTTCGGCTACTACTACACCGCGCTGAAACTCAGCGACCGGTTGATCAACACCCTGTACCTGCTGATGTTCTGGCTGGTGATCGAAGCCACCTTCGTGCGCGGCCTCAGCGTTGCGGCACGCCGCCTGGCCTATCAGCGCGCCCTGGCCAAACGCCAGGCCGCGAAAGAGGCCGGCGACGGCGAAGCGGTGATCGAAGAGCCGACCCTGGACATCGAGAAGGTCAACGAGCAGTCCCTGCGACTGATCCGCCTGGCCCTGCTCGGCGGTTTCATCGCGGCGCTGTACTGGGTCTGGTCGGACCTGATCTCGGTGTTCTCGTACCTGGACAACATCACCCTCTACGAATACACCAGCGGCACCGGCGCCAACATGAGCATGGTGCCGATCAGCATCGGCGACATGCTTGGCGCGCTGATCATCATCGGCATCACCTTCGCGCTGGCGCGCAACTTGCCGGGTCTGCTGGAAGTGTTTGTGCTGTCCAAGCTCAACCTGGCCCAGGGCAGTTCCTACGCCACGACCACGTTGCTGTCCTATGTGATCGCCGGTGTCGGTTTCGTCTCTACCCTGTCCACGCTCGGCGTGAGCTGGGACAAGTTGCAATGGCTGGTGGCAGCGCTGTCGGTAGGTCTCGGTTTCGGGATGCAGGAAATCTTCGCCAACTTCATCTCCGGCATCATGATCCTGTTCGAACGCCCGGTGCGGATCGGCGACACCATCACCATCGGCAACCTGTCGGGCACGGTGAGCAAGATCCGCATCCGTGCCACGACCATCACCGACTTCGATCGCAAGGACATCATCGTCCCGAACAAGACGTTCATCACCGGGCAACTGATCAACTGGTCGCTGACCGACACCATCACCCGGGTGACCCTCAAGCTCGGCGTCGACTACGGCTCGGATCTGGACCTGGTGAAAGAACTGTTGCTCAAGGCAGCCCGCAATAACCCGCGCGTGCTGAAGGACCCGGAACCCCAGGTGTACTTCCTGAATTTCGGCGAAAGCACCCTCGACCACGAGTTGCGCATGCATGTGCGTGACCTCGGCGACCGTAACCCGGTGCTCGATGAGGTCAACCGCTTCATCAATCGCGAGTTCAAGAAGCAGCACATCAACATCTCGTTCCGGCAGATGGAGGTCTATCTCAAGAACCTTCAGGGCCAGGAATACAAAATGGTCCCGGTTGAGCCGGAAACCAAAACCGTTGTTCCGGAACCCACCAGCAAACCGCGGCAAGAGCCACCGCCTGTCGAACTCGACTAAGCGCGCTATCCCTAGCAGAATGCTCGGACATTCTGCTGGAGATGGCCGTTGAAAGCCCTCGACGAACTGACCTTCGACAATCGCTTCGCCCGCCTGGGCGATGCGTTCTCAACCCACGTACTGCCTGAGCCCATTGCGGCTCCGCGACTGGTGGTCGCCAGCCCCGCCGCCATGGCGCTGCTGGACCTGGACCCGGCCGAGGCCGAAACACCAGTATTCGCCGAGCTGTTCGGCGGCCACAAGCTGTGGGCTGAAGCCGAGCCGCGGGCGATGGTCTACTCCGGACATCAATTCGGCTCCTATAACCCGCAGTTGGGCGACGGTCGCGGCCTGTTGCTGGGCGAGGTCTATAACGAAGCCGGCGAGCATTGGGACCTGCACCTCAAGGGTGCCGGTCAGACGCCTTACTCACGCATGGGCGATGGACGGGCAGTGCTGCGCTCCTCGATCCGCGAGTTCCTTGCCTCCRAAGCCCTGCATGCCCTGAACATTCCCACCACGCGCGCACTCTGCGTGATCGGCTCCGACACGCCGGTCTGGCGCGAGAAACAGGAGCGCGCGGCCATGGTCCTGCGCCTGTCGCCGAGCCATGTGCGTTTCGGGCACTTCGAATTTTTCTACTACACCAAGCGCCCCGAGCAGCAGAAAGAACTCGGTGAGCACGTGCTGGCCATGCACTTCCCGCACTGCCTGGAGCAGCCGGAGCCGTACCTGGCGATGTTCCGCGAAATTGTCGAGCGTAATGCCGAACTGATCGCCAAATGGCAGGCCTATGGGTTCTGCCACGGCGTGATGAACACCGACAACATGTCGATCCTCGGCATCACCTTCGACTTCGGCCCGTTCGCCTTCCTCGACGACTTCGACGCCCACTTCATCTGCAACCACTCCGATGACCAGGGCCGCTACTCCTTCAGCAACCAGGTACCGATTGGCCAGTGGAACCTCAGCGCCCTCGCCCAGGCCCTGACACCGTTCATCAGCGTCGAAGCCCTGCGCGAAACCCTCGGCCTGTACCTGCCACTGTTCCAGGCCCACTACCTGGACCTGATGCGCCGCCGCCTCGGCCTTACCACCGCCGAAGACGACGACCAGAAACTGCTGGAGCAGCTGCTGCAACTGATGCAGAACAGCGGCGTCGATTACAGCCTGTTCTTCCGCCGCCTGGGCGATGAGGCACCGGAGCTGGCTGTCGCCCGGTTGCGCGATGACTTTGTCGACATCAAGGGTTTCGATGCGTGGGGCGAGCTCTACGCCGCCCGGGTTGCCCGTGAAGGCGTGATTGATCAGGAGCAGCGCCGCAAACGAATGCATGCGGTCAATCCGCTGTACATCCTGCGCAATTATCTGGCGCAAAAAGCCATCGATGCGGCGGAAAGCGGCGACTATTCAGAAGTTCGTCGCTTGCACGCGGTATTGAGCAATCCGTTCGAGGAGCAGCCTGGAATGGAGAGCTACGCCGAGCGGCCACCGGAATGGGGCAAACATCTGGAGATCAGTTGTTCGTCGTGAGGCTTGTCAGATAAAGGTCTCTAYGGACACACCAAAGCGCTCGGCCAACCAGCGAACCTGCCGCAGGTTGAGCTGGCGCTTGCCGCTTAAGATCTCCGAGACTACCGATTGCGTGCCCACACCGGGCAGCTCGCTCTGGCTCAGGCCGTGTTCGCGCATCATATAGCCAAGAACCTCTGCACCAGAGGCTTCGCGCATGGGGTGATGGTTGCGATCCCACTCCGCAATCCAGTCACCGATGATGTCCACCAAGCTCATCAACGGATGCGACTCATCATCGCCGGTCATCTCAAGCAATTCATCGAGTGCCCGCGCCAACATGTCATAGTCGTCTTCGTTTTTCGGTTTTCGAAGCAATGGCGAGACGAACTCCCAATGCTCAGCAGCTTTTTTGATTAGGACACTCATACCCTTCCCTCCTTCCATTTACCGCGGTCATATTCGCTATGATCCAGCACATGCTTGATATAAAGCTTTTGAGACCGATACCTGACAAAAGCGATAAGCCGCAATTTGTTGCCACCGATGTCGAACACATGAAACTCGCCGACTTTGTCGGTTGCGGGAAAAATAGACTTCATCGCCGCGAAGTCTCCCGGGCTACTCCCTTTGGCGAGTCGATACCACTGCTCCAATGCATTGGCTGCCCGCGGCCACTTTTCCTTGGCCTCACGAATTGGTTTTTCAGTAAACACATGCATGCAACATCCTTATCGCATTCTGCTATGGGAGTTAAACACAGATCAAAAATATCGCAAGTTGCGATAGCTCTCGGCAGACCAACGGTCTCGCTCAGTACGATTCAGCCTAGTTTCATCGCCAGACGCTGCACGATTGAAAATATGAGCAAACGTCTCCACATAGGAGTGATCGGCTTCTTAACAGGACCTCCTTCATGACCGACCCACTCCTCATCCCCTGCCCCCACTGCAACGGCCTGAACCGCATCCCCGCCGAACGCCTCAACGATCATCCAAAGTGCGGCCGCTGCAAGGCCGAGGTCCTGCTGAGCAAGCCGTTCGAACTGAAACAAGGCGATTACGCCAGTCAGATCAAGGGTGACCTGCCGTTGCTGGTGGATGTGTGGGCTGATTGGTGCGGGCCGTGCAAATCGTTTGCGCCGGTGTTCGAGCAAGCGGCGGGGCAATTGGCGGGCAAGTGTCGGTTGGCCAAGCTGGACAGCGAGGCGAATCAACAGTTGTCGGCGCAGCTGGGGATTCGCTCGATCCCGAGCCTGATTCTGTTCAAGAACGGCCGGGAAGTGGCTCGCCAAAGCGGGGCCTTCCCGTTACCGCAGTTGATGAGCTGGTTGCGCAGTCAGGGGATCTGATTGCCTTTCAGGCATTTTCCAGCAGGTTGTGCAGTTCGACGAATTGCTGGGTCAGCTTGTGCCGCGGGTCGAGGTGGATCAGCGGCGTGTTGGCCTGATGGGATTCGCGCATGCGCACCGAACTTGCCAGGTACACCGGCAGTACCGGCAGCCCTTCGGCGATCAGTTCGTCGAGAATTTGCTGCGGCAGACTGGCGCGGGCCTGGAACTGGTTGACGACAATGCCTTCGACTTCCAGCCCTTCATTGTGGTCGTCCTTCAACTCTTCGATTTCCGCCAACAGCCCATACAGCGCCTGGCGCGAGAAGCTGTCGCAGTCAAAGGGAATCAGCACGCGATCAGCGGCGATCAACGCCGAGACGGCATAGAAATTCAGCGCTGGCGGGGTGTCGAGGTAGATCCGGTCGTAATCACCGTCCAGCTCCTCGAGCAATTTGCGCAGCTTGTTGATCTTGTGTTTGGCCTCGAGCTTGGGCTGCAAGTCTGCCAGCTCGGCGGTGGCAGTGATGACGTGAAGGTTGTCGAACGGAGTTTCGTAGATGTCGACCTGACCTTTCTTCGAGAACGGCCCGGAGGACAGGGTCTGCTTGAAGAAGTCGGCGATACCCATTGGGATATCCTCACCGGTGAGCCCCGTCAGGTATTGAGTGGAGTTGGCCTGGGCATCGAGATCCACCAATAACGTGCGATAGCCTTCGCTGGCGCTGACCGCCGCCAGATTGCAGGCAATGCTTGATTTGCCCACGCCACCTTTCTGATTGAACACCACGCGCCGCATGTCTAAACCTCCGTGTATCAAAGAATGACCGAGTGTAGTAGTCCACATCGCTGCTTAGCTACCTCGCCAGCATCTAGACTACACAGTCATAGGCAAATCTCTGGCCGGAACAGCTGCCAACTCGTCCATTGATAGCCGACAGTGCCGACAGACATGTCCGCCGCATTGTGGATAATGGCCAAACGACAGCTTTTCGCGAACCAGACGGTACATTTCGTTGCGCAAAATGTAACCAGCATTTGCTACACGCCCGCAGCACCGGGATAATGCGCGCCACTCGGCGTTAAGCGCCACGTCAGGTCAGCCGCGGTTCTTGCGACTCACCGCGTTAAAGGAAGCCCGCAGGGGCGGGATGAATGTCTGTGATCAACTTCAACATCGCCCAATGGCGCGCTTGGGCCCCTGGGCTTGAAAGCGTGGATGATTGGCAGGCCTGGAGCCGACAACCGGTCGTGCTCGAGCCCAGCGATGCCGCCCCGGATGTGTCGTTTCTGCCGGCCATGCAGCGTCGGCGACTCAGCCGTCTGGCGCGGATGGCGTTCAGTGTCGGCTGGCCCTTGGCCGAAGGTCATCCGGATTTACCGTTGGTCTTTATTTCTCGCCACGGCGAAACCCCGCGCACCTTCGAAATTCTCAGCGATCTGGCGACCGTCCAACCGTTGTCGCCCACCCAGTTCAGCCTGTCGGTGCACAACGCGGTCATCGGCCTGTGGTCGATCATGCGTGGCGAAACCAGCGAAATGACCGCCCTCGCCGCCGCCGGCGATGGCCTTGAACACGGCATGCTAGAGGCCGCGGCGCTGCTTGAGGAAGGCGCGCCCGCGGTACTGCTGATCGTCACCGAAGAGCAACCTCCCGCCGCCTACTCGGCCTGGATCGATGATGTGCCTTTCCCTTATGCGGTCGGCCTGTTGATCACCCCCGGTAATCAGTGGCAACTGTCGCTGAACAGCGACCCGCACACGTTGTCCAAAGCCCGCTGGCCCCATGCTCTGAATCTGTTGCGTACGCTGCTCGGCCAGCAAACAACCTGCCAACATGCCTGGAAAAATCGTGTATGGACCTGGCAACGCAACCCGTAACCGATAAAAACCGCGACGCCTACTACTGGCGCCTGCTGGCCACCGCCGCAAGCTTTACCCTGTTCGGGTTGAGCAGCCTGTGCCTGCGACTGGTGGTGTTCCCGCTGTTGAACTGCCTGCCAGGAGACGCTCAGGTCCATCGTCAACGCGCGCGACATACGGTCAGCCGGTGTTTCTGGTTTTTCATTCGGTTCATGGCGCGCAGTGGCGTGCTGACCTATGACATTCAGGGGGCAGAAAAGCTCGGGCGCCCAGGCCAAATGATCGTGGCCAACCACCCCTCGCTGATCGATGTGGTGTTTTTGATCGGCCTGGTGCGCCACGCCAACTGCGTGGTCAAGAAAAGCCTCTGGGAAAACCCGTTCACTCGCGGTCCGCTACGCTGTACCGAATACATCAGCAACGATGGCAGCATGGACATGCTCGACGCCGCTGCCGACGCGCTGAAAAGCGGTCAGACCCTGATCATCTTTCCCGAGGGCACCCGGACCCGACCTGGCCAACCGCCGGCCTTTCATCGGGGGGGCGCGGCAATCGCGCTGCGCGGTGCGAGAATCCTCACCCCGGTGATTATCAAGGTCAACCCGACCACATTGACCAAGGCCGAACCCTGGTATCGGATCCCCAAACGCCGTGTGCACTTCAGTTTTCGCGTCGGGGCCGATATAGACCCACAGGCCTTCGCTACGCAAGGCCCTGCCCCCCAGGCCTCGCGCAAGCTCAACGACTATTTGCACTCTTACTTTATCAAGGAGCTCGCCGAAGATGAGCGATCAGAACACCGTTAGCCTGATGCAGGAAATCAAAGAGCTGATCATCGAAGCCCTGGGCCTCGAAGACATCAGCGTCGACGACATCGGCGACAACCAGACGCTGTTCGGCGAAGGCCTGGGCCTGGACTCGGTAGACGCGCTGGAACTCGGCCTGGCGATCCAGAAAAAGTACGGTATCAAAATCGATGCCGACGCCAAGGACACCCGTAATCACTTCAGCAACGTGGCGAGCCTTGCGGCGTTCGTCACTGCAAAACAGGCAGCTTGAGACCGGACCATGCAAACTCGTGACGATATTTTCAACACCCTGCGCGATGYTCTGGTCGAACTCTTCGAGCTGGACCC
Source organism: Pseudomonas sp. 05N434 (assembly GCF_056396965.1). Lineage (NCBI taxonomy): Bacteria > Pseudomonadati > Pseudomonadota > Gammaproteobacteria > Pseudomonadales > Pseudomonadaceae > Pseudomonas > Pseudomonas sp. 05N434. The sequence continues at coordinate 6,548 of NZ_JBFTMK010000039.1, read as the reverse complement.
CGAGCGCATCAGCCTGGAATCCAACCTGTACCAGGATCTGGAAATCGACAGCATCGATGCGGTCGACCTGATCGATCACATCAAACGCCAGACCGGCAAGAAAATCGCCGCCGAAGAATTCAAATCGGTGCGTACCGTCAGCGACGTGGTCGAGGCGGTTTACCGTCTGGTTCAGCCCGCCGCATGAGCCGACTGATTGGCCTTGGCCTGCTGCTCGCAGGCCTGCTGTACCCCTTTGCGGTGTATTTCGGCATGGAGCATTTTGCCCCGTGGCAGTTCGGTCTGCTGCTGGGCAGCCTGTGGCTGGCGCGAGCGCTGACCGGCGAACGACGCCCCGGCAGCCTGTGGATGTCCACGGTCGCCATCGCCTTCTGCCTGCTGCTGGCAGCGTTCGACAGCCCGATGCTGCTGCGCTGGTACCCGGTGCTGATCAGCGCGTTCATGCTGGTGCTGTTCGGTCTTAGCCTGAAATACGGCCCGCCGATGGTCGAACGCCTGGCCCGCCTGCGAGAACCGGATTTACCGCCCAGGGCCATTCGCTACACCCGCCAGGTGACCATTGCCTGGAGCGTGTTTTTTCTCTGCAACGGTTTGTGCGCCGCCGCCCTGACCCTTTGGGCGCCGCTGAGCTGGTGGATGTTGTACACCGGCCTGATCTCCTATGGATTGATCGGCCTGATGTTTGCCATTGAATGGCTGATACGACAACGGGTACGAGGCCACCCATGAATTGGATAAAACTTGAGCAACTGCTGCTCAAGGCTCAGCCGGAGCGTGCCGTGACGGCCGAGCCGGCGTTGAATCACGCGCAATTGTGCGACCGGGCCCTGAGCCTGGCTGCCGGCCTGCAAGCCCAGGATGTGCAGCGCATCGCCGTGCACCTTGAAGACGCCGCCGACCTGGCCATTGCCCTGCTCGGTGCCTGGCGTGCCGGGATCAGCGTACTGCTGCCCGCCGACCTGCAAGCGCAGACGCGCCAGCGCTGGTCGACCGAGGTCGATCTGTGGCTGACCGATCAGACCGACGATGCGCACCTGAGCGATTATCGGCATCCGCCGCTACCAGCCCACCCGCTGGACCTGGATCGTTGTCAGCTGAGCCTGTGCACCTCAGGCTCCAGTGGCGAACCCAAGCGCATCGACAAAACCCTGCGCCAACTGGCCAATGAAGTCGAAGCGCTGGAGCACTTGTGGGGCGCAGATCTGGGCGAAGCCTGCATCATCGGCAGCGTCGCCACCCAGCACATCTACGGCTTGCTGTTTCGGGTACTGTGGCCGCTGTGCGCCGGGCGTTCGTTCGTGCGCAAGCAACTGGCTTTCCCGGAAGACTTGCAACGCGCCAGCCGCGAACACCCGGCCTTCGCCTGGGTCGCCAGCCCGGCATTGCTCAAGCGCATGGGCGACAACCTCGACTGGCCAGCGCTGGGCGCAGTGCGCCGAGTGTTCTCCTCCGGTGGCGCGTTACCCGCCGAAGCCTCGCAAAGCCTTTACGAACGCCTGCAACAATGGCCGACCGAGATCCTCGGCAGCTCGGAAACCGGCGGCATCGCCTGGCGTCAAGGCCAGGATCTCTGGCAGCCCTTCAACGGTGTGGAGCTGAGCCAGGACAGCGATGGCGCCCTGCTTATCGCATCGCCATACCTGCCGGCAGGTCATATCGAACACACCGCCGATGCCGCGCGCATCGCAGCCGACGGCCGTTTCGAGCTGTTGGGGCGGCTGGACCGGATCGTCAAACTGGAAGAAAAACGTATCTCGCTACCCATGCTCGAACACGCGCTGATGGCGCACGCCTGGGTCGCCGAAGCGCGCCTGGGAGTGGTTCAGGAAAACCGCGCCTCATTGGGGGCGCTGCTGGTGCTCAGCGAGCGAGGTATGCACGCGTTGCGCAATCAGGGACGACGCAGCCTCACACAAGCGTTGCGTCAGCATCTGAGCCAGCACTGTGAAACGCTGGCCCTGCCACGACGCTGGCGCCTGTTGCGGCAGTTGCCGCTGAACGCGCAGGGCAAACTGCCCCAGGCTGAGGTTGAAGCCTTGCTGCTGGCGTCCCGCCCAAAGGCGCCGCAAGTGCTGGAGCAGGTCGAAGCCGATGGTGAGTGGAGCCTGCAACTGGCCGTCCCACCGGACCTGGCGTATTTCAGCGGACACTTTCCCCGGGCCCCGGTATTGCCCGGCGTGGTGCAAGTGGAGTGGGCAATGAGCCTGGGCCAGCAATTGATGGACCTGCCGGCAAAATTCGCCGGCATGGAAGTGCTGAAATTCCAGCAACTGGTGCGCCCTGGCGATGAAATCCAGTTGCACCTGCGCTTCGACCCGGTGCGCGGCAAATTGTATTTCGCCTATCGCAACGAAACCGCCACCTGCTCCAGCGGGCGGATTTTGCTGGAGGCTGCCAGCGATGCATAACCCCTGCGCCATAATCCCGGTCTACAACCACGAAACCGCCATCACTGYCGTGGTCGATGCGCTGCTTGCCTGTGACCTGCCATGCATTCTGGTGGACGATGCCAGTAGCCCCGCCTGCGCCAAGGTACTCGACCAACTGGCGCAGCGCGACAGGGTTTATCTGATCCGGCTCACCATCAATCAGGGCAAGGGCGGCGCAGTGATGACCGGTCTGCGGGAGGCTTCGCGCCTGGGCTTCAGCCATGCCTTGCAGGTGGACGCCGACGGCCAGCACGACCTGCAAGATGTCAAAGTCTTCATCGAATACTCACGCAACCATCCCGAGGCGGTGATCTGCGGCTATCCGCAATACGACGCCAGCGTGCCGAAAGGTCGTTTGTACGCGCGCTACCTGACTCACGTCATGGTCTGGATCAACACCCTGTCACTGCAGATTCGCGACTCGATGTGCGGCTTCCGTGTCTATCCGTTACCGCCAACCCTGGCACTGATCGACTCGGCCAGGATCGGCAAGCGCATGGACTTCGACTCCGACATCCTGGTGCGCCTGGCCTGGCGCAATCTGCCGATGCAGTGGCTGAAAACCAGGGTCMATTACCCTCTGGATGGCGTTTCACATTTCCGGCTGTTCTACGACAACGTACTGATTACGAGCATGCACACCCGGCTGTTCTTCGGCATGTTGCTGCGAGCACCGGTGATCCTCTGGCGACGGTGGCGGRCATGAACGGCAACGCAGACAAACAGCACTGGGCCGACCGCCAGGAGCGTGGCAGTTTCTGGCTGATGAAGTTCACCGCATTCTGCGCAAAGGTCCTGGGCCGACGCCTGCTGAGCCCGCTGCTCTACGGCATCGTGCTGTACTTTTTCCTGTTCGGACGCAGCGCCCGCCAAAGCGCCTGGCAATACCAGCAGCGGCTCGCCGACTGGAGCGGGCGCAGCGAATTGCGTCCGACTCATTGGCGGGTGTTCGGCCAGTTCATGGCCTTCGCCGATTCCATGCTCGACAAACTCGACGTGTGGAACGGCAAGCTGAGCATCGAGCAGATCGAAATCATCGACCCGGCGCTGCTGCGCAATAAACTGCGCGGCACACGCGGGCAGATGCTGGTGGGCACACACCTGGGCAATCTCGAGGTTTGCCGGGCACTGGCCGAGATCGGCGAGAAAGTCACCATGAACGTGCTGGTGCACACCAAGCACGCCGAGCAGTTCAACCGCCTGCTGGGCGAAGCCGGGGCAACCAATCTGCGGCTGATCCAGGTCAGCGAGCTCGACCCGGTGATCATGCTGCAACTGCATGAGCGCCTGGAGCGCGGCGAGTGGCTGGCAATTGCCGGCGACCGTGTGCCGCTGCATGGCGGGCGCAGCGTGACGGTGGATTTTCTCGGTCACCAGGCAGCGTTCCCGCAAGGCCCGTGGCTGCTGGCCGGTTTGCTGAAATGCCCGGTCAATCTGCTGCTGTGCCTGAAGAAACCCACGGGCGACTATCGACTGACCCTCGAACCGTTCACCGAGGCGGTGGTGTGGAAACGCAGCGAGCGCGAACAGGTCATTCATCAGTGGGCTTCGCGCTATGCCGAACGCCTGGGTCACTATTGCCTCGAAGCGCCCCAACAATGGTTCAACTTTTACCCTTTCTGGAAGACCGATGACGACGCCAACGCTTGAGCCGGTAACCTTCGGCGAACTCCCTTTGTGCATCGAAGACGTGCTGGCCCTGGCCAACCGTCAGGTGCCGACGCAGTTGCAGGGCAACCCCGAGTTTCGCCAGCGCATTGCCAAGGGTCCGCAGTTCCTTGACTCCCTGCTGGACAAGGAAGGCGTGATCTATGGCGTGACCACCGGTTATGGCGATTCCTGTGTGGTGGCGGTGCCGCTGCACCACGTCGAAGCCCTGCCTCGTCATCTGTACACATTCCACGGCTGCGGCCTGGGCAAACTGCTCGATGCCCAGGCCACCCGTGCGGTGCTGGCGGCACGTTTACAGTCGCTGTGCCAGGGCGTGTCCGGAGTACGCGTGGAGTTGCTGGAGCGCCTGCAAGCGTTCCTCGAACACGACATCCTGCCGCTGATTCCGGAAGAAGGTTCCGTGGGCGCCAGCGGTGATCTGACGCCGCTGTCCTACGTCGCCGCGACCTTGTCCGGCGAGCGCGAAGTGATGTTCCGCGGCGAACGCCGGCAAGCGGCTGATGTGCACAAGGAACTGGGTTGGCAACCGCTGGTATTGCGCCCCAAGGAAGCCCTGGCGCTGATGAACGGCACCGCCGTGATGACCGGCCTTGCGTGCCTGGCTTACGCCCGTGCCGATTACCTGCTGCAACTGGCCACACGCATCACCGCGCTGAACGTGGTCGCTTTGCAGGGCAACCCGGAGCACTTCGACGAGCGCCTGTTCGCCGCCAAACCCCATCCAGGGCAGATGCAAGTTGCCGCGTGGCTGCGCAAGGATCTGGCGATCGACGCGCCGACCGCGCCGCTGCATCGCCTGCAAGACCGTTACTCCCTGCGTTGCGCGCCACACGTGCTCGGTGTACTGGCCGACAGCCTGAACTGGCTGCGCTCGTTCATCGAGATCGAACTCAACAGCGCCAACGACAACCCGATCATCGACGCCGAAGCCGAACGCGTGCTGCACGGCGGGCACTTCTACGGCGGCCACATTGCGTTCGCCATGGACAGCCTGAAAAACCTGGTGGCCAACGTCGCCGACTTGCTCGACCGTCAACTCGCGCTGCTGGTGGACGAACGCTACAACCATGGCTTGCCGAGCAACCTGTCCGGCGCCACCGCCGACCGTGCGATGCTCAATCACGGCTTCAAGGCCGTGCAGATCGGCACCAGCGCCTGGACCGCCGAAGCCCTGAAAAACACCATGCCGGCCAGCGTCTTCTCGCGCTCCACCGAGTGCCACAACCAGGACAAAGTCAGCATGGGCACCATCGCTGCCCGCGACGCCATCCGCGTGCTGGAGCTGACCGAACAGGTTGCCGCCGCCACGCTGCTGGCCGCCAATCAAGGCGTGTGGCTGCGCGGCCAGGCTGAAGACGCGCGTCCACTGCCACCGGCCCTGGCCGCGATGCACGAGGAATTGGCCAAGGACTTCCCGCCGGTCATCGAAGACCGTGCCCTGGAAGGCGAATTGCGCCTGTGCCTGCAACGCATCGCCGAGCAACACTGGAGGCTGCATGCGTAGCAAGGGAGTGCTTCACACCGATACGGAAATCCTCGTCCCGTTCTTTGACGTCGACACCATGAACGTGGTCTGGCACGGCCATTACGTCAAATACCTGGAAGTCGCCCGCTGTGCGCTGCTGGACAGGATCGGCCACAACTACGACGCCATGGTTGCGTCGGGTTACGCCTGGCCGGTGATCGACTTGCAGTTGCGCTATGTGCGCGGCGCCGTGTTCGGCCAGAAGCTGAATGTGCGCGCCAGCCTGGTGGAATGGGAGAACCGACTGAAGATCAATTACCTGATCAGCGATCTCGCAACCGGCGAACGTCTGACCCGCGCTGTTTCAGTGCAGGTTGCCGTCGACATGAGCAGCCGCGAAATGCAGTTGGCTTCGCCCAAGGTGTTTACCGACGCGGTTGAAAGGGTGCTGCCATGAATTTGCGATTCCTTTGTAGCAGCTGGCGAAGCCTGCGTTCGACTGCGCAGCAGTCGCCACCGGATATGCCTGAACGACGGCTTCGCCGCCGGACGCAGCCTCGCAGGCTCGGCAGCTGCTACGGGATTGGTGTGAGCTTGATATTTATGCTGGGCTTTTCTTCGTTGGCCCAGGCCTTCGATCTCCAGCAACTGAGCGATCAACTGGCCAAACCCGATGTGATCCACGGCAACTTCATCCAGGAAAACACCTGCGCGCCCTGCCCCAGCCACTGACCAGCAAGGGCACCTTCGTTCTGGCGAAAAATCACGGCCTGCTCTGGCTGCTGAAAACGCCGCTGCAACAGGATTACCGCATCAGCGACAAGGGCATTGCCCGGCGGGATGCCAGCGGCTGGCAAATGCTGCCGAGCAAGAGTGCCGGCGCCGAACAGAACCGTTTGTTCCTCGCCGTGCTGCAAGGCGACAGCAGTGGCCTGCAACGGGATTTCGAGCTGTCGCTGAGGTCGCTGAGTGGCGATGCGCAG
>NZ_JBFTMK010000038.1:0-31616 GCF_056396965.1 Pseudomonas sp. 05N434 | reverse complement strand
AGACAGCATTGGCACACGCCCATGCCGCAATAGGCACCGCTGATTTGATCGTGATCGTTACGGGCCACCTGGCGAATGCCCAGTGACTGAATGACCGTCAGGACGGTTTCGCCGATGGCGGCGCTGACAGTCTGGCCATTGATGCACACAGTCATATCCGCCCGCACCAGTGGCTGGATATCGAAGGTTCGGTTTATGCGTTGCATTGCGATTGTTCATCCATGAAAGGTTCAGGTGAGATTCTTCAGCTCCATGCTGCACTACACCTTGCGGGCCACCTGACTAATAACAACGAGAAGGTCTGCACTGGTACTTCGACAACGCATCAGCTGCGCGTCCAAGCAATGTAGTCAATACCGCGAGATGGGGCTGGATCTTTTTATGTTAGGAAATATCGCCGAAGGAAATATTGATCCAGGCCAGTAAAAACACCTGAGCCGACGAACTAATCTGCAAACACCGTCTTCGCCGCCCGCAGCGCAAAAAAAGCAAAACGCCGCTTCTACCGGAGGCAGAAGCGGCAGAGGCCAAATGCCTCGAAGGGATCAGTGCATGAACAAGGCAATCAGAATGATGATCGGGATCGGCACGCCGAGCAGGAACAGCAGTAATGAGCGCATGGGGGTTCTCCTGGGTTAGCGAACAGGTGGTAGCGTCGTGGTCGTGGTGGTGGTCACATAGGCATCGGCCTCCAGATACTCCACGGCATCCCGGCGACGACCGCCGAAGGTCGCGGCGAGGCTGGCGAAAAACGCACCGGCCAACAGCGCGATAAACATCCACAACGCCGTCCATGCCGCAACTTTCGCGGCAGTGTCAGCCGCTTGTTGCGCGGCCAGTTTGGCGTCGGCCACGGCTTTTTGAGTACGGGCATACACTTCATCGACACGACGCTCGGCGTCCGCTTGCGTGAGGTTGGTCCGCTGGGCCACCAATTGCGCCAGATAAGCCCGATCTTCGGTGGCCAATTGACCGTCGTTGCTCAGGCTGCGCGCGAAGATGCGGGTGACGGTGCCGTGGGTGGCGTCATCACTGACAGCCACCGGGCGGTCATCGCGAAACAGACTGTCGATGAAGTAACCGTACGGATCATTCGCGGGATTGCCGATAGCGCTGCCGGCAGCCTGGGTCATGGCGCTGGCGGCACCGCCGGCGACCACTGCCCCGGCCCGCACACCACCGCTGACGACGCTACTGACCGAACCGACCACCAGGGTCGCGGTCACCAGCGTCGCCACACACCAGGCCAGGAAGCCATGGGCCGTGTCACGGAAATAAACCTCATCGCCGTGCATGAACGCCCACTTCACCCGCAAGCGGCCGGCGATGTAACCGCCGAGACCGGACGCCACGATCTGTGTAAAGGCCAGCCAGACAATCGTCGAAATACCCAGGCCCTTGGCACTCATACCTTCATTGGCCCACGGCGAGACCGCCGTGAAACCCAGGCCAAAACCGAGCAGTACGAGGATCAGCGACAACGCCGCGGCCGCTGCGGCCCCGGCGAAGATTGCGGGCCACGAGACGCCCGATAGTGTGCTGGACTCTTCGGCGACAGGATAAAAACCATCGGGGGATCTATTCATTGTTGTTGTACTCCAGGCAGTTGTTACAACTCGTCAAAGGAGCCGTTGCAGACAGCGTGCCAGTCGCACCACTTAAATAAATCCTTGAATTTCAACAAGTTGAAAACAATGAACTTCTCAGGACCATGCACTTTGCAAGGAGCCGACGCTGGCGGCGGGTTTTATGCATTGCGCCAACCGAACTACTTGCGCTTGTAACTCTTGTTGCCGCTGGGCGTCAGGCAATACACCCCGCCTCTTGGCCCGGTGCAGAACGTACCGGTACCGCAGGCGCAGCCTTCGGTTTCCTGTAACAGCGTCTGCGGCCGCGCCTGGCTTTTAGTGCCAAACATCGCCGAACAGCTTTTCTTTGAACCGCTGATGGAGCCGTCATTGCACAGGAACAGATCGCCGTCGCAACGATCGATACCGCCCTTCTTCCCCGAACACGGCGTATTGGCAGCCCAGGCGGATGAACCGAACAGGCACAACAGCACAAATATTGGCATCCAGCCACGAACCATTAAAGTGCGCACAGTGCAGCTTCCATTTAGAGTCATGGCTGGATGATATCAATGTTGCGACCAGCCTCACGAGACCACATGAAAGTTAATTTAATCAGCCGCATGTAATTCTTGGCAAAATGCCTCAACTTCGTATTGAACCGATTATCAGGCAAGCCCTATGACCCGTATTTTGACCATCGAAGACGACGCCGTGACCGCCCGGGAAATCGTCGCCGAACTGAGCAGCCACGGCCTCGAAGTGGATTGGGTCGACAATGGCCGCGAAGGCCTGGAGCGCGCCGTCAGCGGCGACTACGACCTGATCACCCTCGATCGCATGCTGCCGGAGCTCGATGGCCTGGCGATTGTCACCACCTTGCGCACCATGGGCGTGGCCACGCCGATTCTGATGATCAGCGCCCTCTCCGACGTCGATGAACGCGTGCGTGGCTTGCGCGCCGGCGGCGATGATTACCTGACCAAACCATTCGCCACCGATGAAATGGCCGCCCGGGTCGAAGTCTTGCTGCGCCGGCAGAACACCGTGACCGCCCAGGCCACCACGTTGCGCGTGGCCGATCTGGAGCTGAACCTGATCAGCCACGAGGCCAGCCGCGACAGCCAGTTGCTGACGCTGTTGCCCACCGAGTACAAGTTGCTGGAATTTCTGATGCGCAACACCGGGCAGATTCTGTCGCGGATGATGATTTTCGAAGAAGTCTGGGGTTATCACTTCGACCCCGGCACCAACCTGATCGACGTGCACATCGGCCGTCTGCGCAAGAAAATCGACCCGCCAGGCAAAGTCCCACTGATTCGGACCGTGCGAGGCTCGGGTTATGTCATTGCTGAACCCCTCTAAAGGCTGGCGTTCCTCCAGCAGCCGTTTGCTGGCGCTTTACAGTTCGCTGTTCGTCGCCTGGAGCGCGATTCTCATGGGGGTCATGTATTACGAGGTGTCCAACTACCTCGACACCCTCGCCAAACACTCGCTGATGCAACGTCAGCATCTGTTTTCACGCTTCCAGGGCGAGCAACTGGTGGATGCCCTCGCCGCCAGCATGACCTTCGACATTCGCGGCATCGATGCCTATGGCCTGTTCGATGACCAGCAGCGCTACCTCAGCGGCGCCTTGCGCCAGATCCCCGAAGAACTGCCGCTGGACGGCAAAATTCACATGCTCGGCGATTGCGCCGAATCCGACGACCCGACCCTGCCCGCCGACAGCTGCGACGCCGTCGCGACCCGAACCCTGGACGGCCGCTGGCTGGTGCTGGTGCGGGACAACGGTTCGTTGTTTGCCGTGACCCGGATCATCCTGCACGCGCTGTTGTGGGGCGTGTCGCTGACGATTTTGCCGGGCATCGCCGGCTGGCATTTATTGAGACGGCGCCCGCTGCGGCGGATCCGGGCGATCCAGGCCAGCGCCGAAGCCATCGTCGCCGGCGACCTGACCCGGCGCCTGCCGTTGTCCAATCGCCGTGACGAACTGGACATGCTCGCCGCCATCGTCAACGCCATGCTCGAACGCATCGAGCGCTTGATGCATGAGGTCAAGGGCGTGTGCGACAACATCGCCCATGACCTGCGCACGCCGCTCACTCGTCTGCGGGCGCAGCTGTACCGGATTCAGCAGCAGGCCGATGAAGGCTCGACGCTGGCCGTGCAACTGGATTCGGTGCTCGGCGAGGCGGACACCTTGATGGCGCGTTTCCGTGGCTTGTTGCGGATTTCCGAACTGGAGGATCGCCAGCGCCGTTCGGGGTTCGTGCGACTGGACCCGGTGCCGTTGCTGCGGGAGTTGCATGACTTTTATCTGCCGCTGGCGGAAGAAGGCGAACTGACCTTTGAACTGCAAATGCCCGAATCCTTGCCCGGGCTCAACGGTGACCGCGCTCTGCTGTTTGAAGCCGTGGCGAACTTGCTGAGCAACTCGATCAAATTCACCCCGCCAGGTGGCCAGGTGATTTTGCGTGGGGTGAATGACGCGGGGCACACGCGCATTGAAGTGCTCGACTCCGGCCCCGGGATTGCGCCGGCCGAGCGCGAGGCGGTGTTTCAACGTTTCTATCGCGCCGAAGGCGGCAACCCGCAAAGCGGATTCGGCCTGGGGTTGTCGATCGTCGCGGCGATCATCAGCCTGCACGGATTTACGCTGGAAGTGGGCGACAGCGAACTGGGTGGCGCGCAGTTGATGATCGACTGCCGGCAGAGCCTGATTCCCCAGGCTKGACCCAATCTCCATAACAAAGAAGATCAATGTGGGAGCAGCCCTGTGGCGAGGGAGCTTGCTCCCGTTGGGCTGCAAAGCGGCCCCAGAATCTCTGATATCCCAAAGATCTTGTGAGTGCTGCGCACTCAAACGGGGGCAAGCCCCCTCGCCACAGGGGCACTTCCCACAGCGGATTTATGCTGTTATCGGGCCAGGGCTCGACTCAATACCCGGGAACCTCGCGCAAAAACTCTGACAGGTCGGTGATCGGCGGTATGGCCGGAATGTCGAAGTACATCTGAATCACCCAGCCCCGGTGATAGCTGGCGTGGTTGACCACATGCAACAGCATGGCGCCGGCACTCATGACCCCGCTTTCCCCCGACATGGAGGTGAATTCGATGGGTTTATCCAGCGACTCCTCGGTCTGGGCCGAGCTCCAGCCACAGAACCATTGATCAATCTCCTGTTGCGCCATTCGCAACTCGGCGAGCTCGGTATGGAGCAGGCCATGGGAGGTCTTGAAGTCGTGCCCCCGGCCCTCCAGGTGGGCTTGCCAGATGCAGTCCACCACGTAGATCTGGTTCAAGGTGCCAATCATGTTGTTGAACACCGACACCCGTTTGCGATTGAGTTCCTCAGGTGGCAGCGCCATGAGGCTGTCGAAGAGTCGCTGATCGGCCCAGCGCTTGTAATCGGCGAGCATGCGGGCAGTGCGTACGTTGATCATCAGAGATCTCCCATGGCGATGGGCGCATTGCCAAGAATAGTCCTCGCAGCTGGTTGCAGCCTAAACCCTGATCATCGGTTGCGCCGCACGACTTTGTAGCAGCTGCCGAAGGCTGCGTTCGGCTGCACAGCAGTCGCTAAACCATACGCTGCGGGTGGGTCAGATAAACCACGTGCGCAGGATTCACGACTGCTACGCAGCCGAACGCAGGCTTCGCCAGCTGCTACAGAGTTTCATTGCGAATTAAACGCTGCACCACCCGTTCGGCCAATGCCAGGCAACTGGTCAGCCCCGGCGATTCGATGCCGAACAGATTGACCAGGCCCGGTACGCCGTGAATGTCCGGGCCGCTGATGATGAAGTCGGCGACCGGCTCGGTCGGCCCGCTGATTTTCGGGCGGATGCCGCTGTAGGCCGGTTGCAGACTGTCATCGGGCAACGCCGGCCAGTAGCGCCGGATCGCCTGATAGAAGCCTTCGCCACGATGGGGGTCGACGCGATAATCGATCTGCTCGACCCATTCGACATCCGGCCCGAAACGGGCCTGACCACCCAGGTCCAGGGTCATGTGCACGCCCAGCCCGGCGCTTTCCGGTGCTGGATAAACCAGATGCCGGAACGGCGCCTGGCCGCTGAAACTGAAGTAGCTGCCCTTGCACAGCCAGGCCTTGGGCACGTGCCGCGCCGGCAAGCCTTCGATCCGGCTCGCCACCTCTGGCGCAGACAGTCCGGCGCAGTTGATCAGTTCACGACAGCTCAAGGTCATCGGCTGAGTCCCCCCCATGTGCAGCTCGAAACCCTGTTCGGTACAACGGGCCGATGTAAGCGGCGTATGAAAGGCCACCGAGGTGCCCCAGGCTTCGGCATCGGCCTGAAGCGCCAGCATCAAGGCATGAGAATCGACAATCCCGGTAGACGGTGACCAAAGCGCTGCAACACAAAACAACGCCGGCTCAAGCGCTCGTGCCTGACCGGCATCCAGTAATTGCAGGTCATCGACACCGTTGCGCCGGCCTTGCTCCAGCAACGCCTGCAAGGCATGGCGCTGACGGTCATCGGTGGCCACGATCAGCTTGCCGAGGCGCCGGTAATCGACACCGCGCTCATCGCAGAAGGTATACAGGCGTTGCTTGCCCTCCACGCACAATTGCGCCTTGAGACTGCCGCTCGGGTAATAGATCCCGGCGTGGATCACTTCCGAATTGCGCGAGCTGATGCCCACGCCAATCCCCTCGCCCGCCTCGACCAGGATCACTTCTCGTCCGGTCCGGGCCAAGGCTCTGGCCACCGCCAGCCCGACCACGCCAGCCCCGACTACCACGCATTCGATATCGACGCTCACCTGCCCTCCACTCATTCAAGCCAGCCCTGGATGCGATAATCGATCAGGCTGGAGGATATCGCCAGCATGACTTCATACGGTCTGCTACGTGGCGTTCACACTCTATGTTTAATTTCCCATTTAACGATCATTCAAAATAACAATTAACTGTCATTGACCTGAACACTTTCCAACTTCCCCCCTTCAACACAACCTTAACCGGCTATCGGCGATTGACTTTGCCAACCTGCCTGAGTAAATTGCGCCGGCCGATAACAACGGCTTTTTTCAACTCACAAAAGAATTCAATGGACACAGTATCTAGTCGCTGTCGGATGACTGCTCACACGCAGGATCTGGCACATAACCCAGACAATGACGGGCCTCGACTTTTCGGTCGGGTGAGCTGCGCTAGAGCTTGAGGCTCCACCGTAACTTGCCTCACCGGAATCATTCCGGCCCAGAGGCATGTTATGAACTTCAAAACCACTGTACTGCCGGGCGTACGCGCCTTTGCATCGACCATGCGGGTCAAGCCCTGCCGTGAGCGTCTGCCGACGACTCGGCTCTGCGCCCCGTTCTCCGCCCCTTCTACCCACGCCAAGGTGCGCCCTCGTGCCAACTGGCGTGTCTGCCCGACGACCGGCCGGCTTCAGCAACGCTGGAGCTTCGACGACAGTCAGGCCCCACAAAGTCGGCGCATCGCGCGCCTCTTCCAGCAGGCGAGCCTGATGCTCGGCCTGTCTATCGGGGCATGCATTTTCAGTTGATCTGAAGGCACTTTAAAGTCCCTCCGGAACGGTTTCCTTAAACGGGAATCCGACAACTTCTTATTGCCCGTAAAAATCTGAATTATTGGAATTAGTTGCGGACCATCAAGTAACACCACAATCACGGGTGTTATTCAGATACCACGAGCCGGGTTCCGGGTCTTCAATAAATGTAATACGAAACAAGGGAGAGCCCTCATGTCGGGAACTACTCTACTGATCAACCTCGCCGGCTCCATTGCCCTGTTGCTATGGGGCACTCATATGATTTCTTCGGCGCTGTTGCGCGGCTTCGGCACGCCGCTGCGTCAGTGGCTGGGCCACAACCTGAACAACCGCTGGATGGCGTTGTTGTCGGGGATCGGTATCACCGGGGTCTTGCAAAGCAGCACCGCCGTGAGCCTGATGGCGACCTCGTTCACTGCCGCCGGGACGCTGGGACTGGCGCCGGCCCTGGCGGTGATGCTCGGCGCCAACATCGGCTCAACCCTGGTGGTGCAGTTGCTCAGCGTCGATGTGTCGATGCTCACGCCCAGCGTTTTGCTGGCGGGCCTGATCGTCTTTCGGCTGCGCGATGACTCGCGCTACGAAAGCGTCGGTTGTGCACTGATCGGCCTGGGGCTGATGCTCCTGGCCTTGCACATGCTCGGCTCCACATTGGCGGAAGTCGAAGGCACGCCGATCTTCCAGCTGATCATGCAGAGCCTCGAGGGCGATCTGGTCATTGCGCTGCTGGTGGCGCTGATCCTCACCTGGCTGTGCCACTCCAGCGTGGCCGTGGTGTTACTGATCGTCTCGCTGGCCGCCACTGGCATGCTCTCGGCCAGCACCATCGTCGCGCTGGTGCTGGGGGTGAACATTGGCGGTGCGCTGCCCTCGGTCATCAACGCCGGATCGAGCGTCGGCCGACGCCTGCCGCTGGGCAACCTGCTGGTGCGTGCGGTCGGTGCTCTGGCGGTCTTGCCGTTTGCCGGATTGCTCGCTCAGGCGCCGCTCGCGCCCTCGACCCTGGTGGTGTGCCTGCACACCGGTTTCAATCTACTGCTCGCGTTGGTGTTCATCGGTCTGACCGACGTACTCGCCAATGCCCTCACCCGACTGCTGCCGGCACCTGAGCGGGATGTCGATCCCGGCATGCCGTGCTATCTGGACGAGGCCGGCCTGGAAGTGGCCAACATCGGCCTGTCGAATGCCGCTCGCGAAGCGTTGCGCATGACCGACATGTTCTCGACCATGCTCGGCCGGATGCTGCAGCTGTTCCACACATCGCTACCGGCCTGCGCCGATGAAGTGCAGCGGATCGATCAATCCCTGGACCTGCTCAGCGCGGCGATTCGCGCTTATCTGGCCGACATCGGCAAGGAAGGCATCAGTGACAGCGATGCCGATCGTTCCCAGGAAATCCTCACGTTCGTGATCAACCTCGAACATGCCGCGGACATTCTTTCCAGCAGCCTCACGCAGTTGGCCATGCGCCGCTTGCGTCGGGGTGAACAGTTCTCGGCCTTCGAACTGGGCAACATCGCCCCGCTGCACGACGCCGTTCTGGAAAGCCTGAGCCTGGCGATCACCGTGTTCCTGCGCGAAGACATCGCCACCGCCCATCAACTGATCCAGCGCAAGGAGACCGTCAGAAGGCTCGAAGCCTGCGCCAGCCGCGAGCACTTTCGCCAGTTGCAGGAAGACAAAAGTACCTGGGCGCAATCCGGTGATATTTTCCAACGGGTACTGCGTGATTACCGGCGCATGCATCACCACATCGCCGCCCTGGCGTATCCGCTGCTCGAACGCGCCGGTGAGCGCTCGGTCGAGAGCATCGATGCTCCCGCTACGGGTCGCATGACGGTAGATCTGGCTGGAATTGAGTGAGGCATATGTAGATCGACAGGGAACTCCTGACCACCGCCGGGCATCCTAAATTATGTGTTACTTCTTTTACGCTTCACGCTTCGGAGGACGCCGTCATGCGCCGTCTGTTTTTAGTATCTTCACTCGTGCTTTGCTTGCCCTTTGGCTCAGCCATGGCCCGTGTGGATGCGGGCGATGTCGCCACCTCAGCCGGGGTATCCGCATCGCTGTACTCAACGTTCAAGGATCACAAAATGGTCATTCCCGCCCGGGATGACGCCTCCAGTTTTGTCGCCAGCGGCGGTACGATCCGTGGCGTTTACCTGGAGTCGGTATTGAAGGAAATTCGCCAGAATCATCCCGACCTGAAGGCCAGCGATGAAGACCTGGCCAGAGCGATCCTCGTTCAAGAAGGTGTTCCAGCCGGTCAATAAAGTCTGAAACGTAAGCGGTAGGGCTAGTGACAGCCCTACCTTGCTTCAACGCTGTGTTTTTCGACCCCGGCAGACAGGCGTGCCCAGCCGGCGACCAACTGCGCGCTGATGCTGACGCCGCCGCACACCACAATCACCACGTCATGGGCCTCGGCAATCGCCGGATGGTCGAGGTACGCCACCGCCAATGAAACGCCACACGCCGGTTCGACCAACTGGCGCAGGTCGTTGGCGTAACGAACCACGCCCATGATCGCCTCATCATCGCTGAGCACCACGCATTCATGCGGGAAATCAAGGATGTGCTGCACCGGCCAGGCGGCCACTTGCGCGGCGCCGAGTGACGTGGCAACGGTGTCGATGCGCGGCAGTCTGACCGGGTGCCCGGCAGCGATGGCGGCAGCGAACGACGCCGCCCCTTGGGTTTCGCACGCAACGATCCGACAATCCATGCGCTGATGACGGATCAGGCCGGTGAGCAGGCCCGCCAGCAAACCGCCGCCCCCCACGGATGTCACCAACGCATCGACCTGAGGGCAGTCCTCGAGGATTTCATCGACCATGGTGCTGTGTCCTTCCCACAGCACCGGGTGATCGAAAGCCGGTACGTATTCGGTGTCTGCGCCTTGCGCGAGTTCTTTCGCCCGTTGATTGGCCTCGTCCCAGACCTTGCCATGGACAATCACCTCGGCACCGGTTTTCCTGATCCTGGCGCGGGTGGTTTCCGGGGTCGTGTTCGGCACCACGATGCAGGCTTTCAGCCCAAGGTTGGCGGCGGCCACCGCTGTGGCCAAACCGGCATTGCCACCGGAAGGGCAGACGACTTTGCGCTTGCCCTGCTCTGCCGCCTGGCTGCACAACAGGCCCATGCCGCGCAGTTTGAACGAGCCGCTGGGTTGCAGGTTTTCCAGCTTGAGCCAGATTCGCCGGGTCGGAGTCGACAGACCCGGATGCAGAATCAGGGGCGTTCTGATGTGAAGCATCGTGTGCTCCTTGTGACAGCACCGGCGCGTTGAGATCTTTCAACGGGCTGGAAGCGAACGGACAGGCTCATCCTTATCCAAGCTTAGTTCACCCTGCTCGACGACTACCGCTCTGATAACGGGCTGCCCCTCTACACTGGTGATATGCCCTTTTTGCGAGATCAGTTATGAAAATCTCAGCCAAACTCGCGTTTTTCGCCCTCGTCAGCACCCTTGCCTACCTGGCTCTCGCGGTGTTCGGGCTGGGCGGGTTGGCGGCGTTTTTCTCGCATCCACCGCTGGTGGTCATTGCGCTTGCGACCCTGGTGATGGCGATCGTGTCGTTGTTCAGTGAGGGCAATTTGAGCACTGGCGAACGTGAAGACCGGGCCAATCGCTGGGTGCTGCCGGTTTTCGGGGTGCTCGGGTTGTTGAGCGGGTATCTGCCGGCCTACACCGACCGGATCGACTTCTGGACCTTCGGTGGCGAGGGCGTGCGTTGGCTGGGTGCGCTGCTGTTCATTGGCGGCGGCGCGTTGCGGATGTGGCCGGTGTTTGTACTGGGCAAGCGCTTCAGCGGATTAGTGGCGATTCAGCCAGGACACCGCCTGGTCACCGACGGAATTTATCGGAATGTGCGCAACCCCAGCTACCTGGGGCTGCTGATCAATGGCGTGGGCTGGGCGCTGGCCTTTCGTTCCGGTGTCGGGTTGCTGCTGGTGGCGCTGATGTTGATACCGCTGATCGCCCGCATTCGCTCTGAAGAAGCGCTGTTACGCACGCAGTTCGGCAGCGAATACGACGCTTATTGCGCCCGTAGCTGGCGATTGATTCCGGGGATCTACTGAACTGACCACATCAGGGCCGTGTCGATTACAAAAAGTGTAAACGGATCAGGTTATTGGCATCCACATGACTCGTGACCGAGTCATAACTGGCCAGTGTGGCGTGCCGGGTCTGAAGGGGATGAACGTGGGTCGCGGTGATGACCATGATGTTGGCACCCGCCGCCTCGCCTGCGCGAATTCCGACGTCAGCGTCTTCGAAGATCAGGCACTCGGCTGGGTCCACCTGCAGTCGACGAGCCGCCAGCCGATAGCCCGCTGGGTCGGGCTTGCCGGCGCTGACGTCTTCGGCGGTAACCATCACGCCCGGTTCGGGAATACCGGCCGCGGCCATTCGGCGCAACGCCAGCGCCCGCGGCGCAGAGGTGACGATGGCCCATTGGTGGGCGGGCAGCGACTTGAGGAAATTGGCCGCGCCGGACACCTCGACAATCCCCTCCACATCATCGATTTCCGCCTCGGTGATCCACGCCGCTTCAGCTTCGACATCTACCCCTGGCAACGCCAGGCGATTGATGGTGTCGATGGCGCGAACGCCATGGATGGTCGGCAAGAAAGTTTCGACATCGACGCCGTGGCGCACGGCCCAGGTTGTCCAGATCCGCTCGGCGGCGGCGATGGAGTTGAGGACGGTGCCGTCCATATCGAACAGCAAGCCACGGTATGACCTGTTGAGCCGGGATGTTTTGACAGACAAAGGGCGACTTCCTTTTGCAAGAGCCAGGCAAATGTTGTCAGCTAATGTACACCAGCTCTTACAGACCTCGGGTCGACTGCAAGGCGCGTTGCACACAATCGAGCAACTGCCCCACCGCCCAGGGTTTCTTGATGAACGAAACCGGATGCTTGACCCCGGAGCTTTTCGGAGTTTCGAAGCCAGACATGATCATGATCGGTTTGTCTGGCCAACGGTCGCCAAACTGATTGGCCAGGTCCGCGCCATTGAGTTTGCCCGGCATGGTGATGTCCGTCAGCAATAACCTCACCTGCGGGGCGTGCTGTTCCAGAAACTGCGATGCGGCGTCCGCGCTGATCTGTGGTTCAACCGCAAAGCCTTCCTCCTGAAGAATTTCGCAAAGAAACTCCAGGATCAACGGGTCGTCCTCAACCACAAGAATCAATCCGCCAGACAAGCGCGCGCCCGCCGTTGATGCTGGACTCATGACTGTACTACTCCCTGATTGCGCAAATAGTTTCGCAGGCTCAAATCCGCCACCTACAGGTATGAACAGCGGACCTCGCGAAAAATTCATTTTTGATACACCTATCCAGGGCATTCTCCGTTCCAGGCCGCTAAACATGACCGTTTGTCCGCGCATAATTGTGGTTAAAATGCCGCCCTTTCCACATGACCGACCCTGCCCGATGAATCCAGACGCCCTCTCCATCCTCCACGACCATTTGCTCACAGCGCTTGCGGCAGCACCTGCAGAAACCCGTCGGCTGTTCCACGGCCGTGGCCGCTGCTGGCCGGGGCTGGAGCAATTGACCGTCGACTGGCTCCAGGGCGTGGTGCTGGTCTGTGTGTTCAAGGAGCCGCTAGCGTCGCAACTGGACGATTTGAAGCATCGACTGATGGCGATCACACAGGCGCCTGCGTGGAAAACCTCCGGCGCACATACCTTGCTCCTGCAACATCGCTATCTGCAGGAAAGCACCACCGAATGGCTGCTCGGGGAGCCGATCGAGGAAATGACGATCACCGAGGGCGGCCTGCAGTATCGCGTGGATCTGGGCCGCAAACAGAACACCGGCCTGTTTCTCGATATGCGCTACGGCCGCGATTGGGTACGGGCCAATGCTGACGGCAAGCGGGTGCTGAACCTGTTTGCCTATACCTGCGGGTTTTCAGTGGCCGCCATCGCGGGAGGCGCTACGCATGTGGTCAACCTGGACATGTCCCGCGCGGCCCTGAGCCGTGGTCGCGACAATCACCGGCTCAACGGCCATGACTTGAGCAAGGTGAGCTTTCTCGGCCACGACCTGTTCAAGTCCTGGGGCAAAGTGATCAATAGCGGCCCTTATGATCTGGTGATCATCGACCCACCGTCCTTTCAGAAAGGCAGTTTTCTGCTGACCAAGGATTATCAGCGCGTGCTGCGCCGTCTCCCGGAACTGCTCAGCCCCCAGGGCACGGTTTTGGCCTGCATGAACGACCCGGCTTTTGGCGCGGACTTCCTCATCGACGGCGTCACTCGCGAAGCACCGAGCCTACGGTTTGAGCAACGGTTGGAGAATCCGCCGGAGTTTCCCGATGCCGATGTTGAGTGTGGGTTGAAGGCGTTGGTGTTCAGGCAGGGGTAATTGAAGATCCAAAGGTCAACGCGGCTGCAACRCCAGCGCAAACAACTCGCCATGCCCGTTAACGTTGAGCTTGTGGTAAAGATTGCGCCGATGCACCTTCACCGTTTCCGGGGAAATACCCAGTTGCTGGGCGATGGCTTTGCTGGAAAAGCCCTGGAGGATCAACCGCGCCGTCTCGACTTCGCGCCCCGACAAACGTGCGTCGAAGCGGTCCAGCAGGGTCGCCAGATCGCCGGCCACGGCCTCGGCGGTCGGCCCTTCCGGGGGCAGCAGTTGCAGGTGACGGCGCATGGCCGCCAGCACCCAATCGCGCACGCACAGCAGACGGCCCTGTTCCTCAAGGGTGAACGCCGTCGTGCGCCCCAAGGATAAACCGAGCACCGCTCCGTCAACGTTGACCATGAACTGCAATTCGTCGCTGCCCACCACCGAGCGAAAGTAGCTCAGGTAATACTCGCTCTGCTGAAACTGGTCGGGGGCCACCGACGCCAGGCTGTGCAAGCCATCGGCAATACCAGCGCACGCGGCCTGATAAAACGGATCGAGCAAATACATACCGGCGCTGTAGTCCGCCAATTCCTCATGCTCGTCGGCGCCGCCCTTGGAATCGAAATCGATCAGTAGTCGCGGCACCCGCCCTGACCGCATCACCGCGACCAACGCGTTATCCAGTGGTACCAGTAGCCGCAAGGTGTCCACCAGCGCTCGCCAGAAACCTTCCTGCCCCAATGTGCCAAACACCCGCGCCAGTCCCTGGTGCATCGGCAATTCTTTGAGCAACGCGTCCACGCCCTACCCCTTTTGAGTAACCCATGATGGGAATGGGTGAGTACCTCGCCTGCCGATACGCTGCAAGCACCTGATCATCACCGGCCTGCAGCAGGCCAGGAGTGCCGCATCATGAGTTGTCACCGTTCGCATATCAACCTGGGACTGAGCGCCTGCTTGTGCGCTTCGCTGTCGGCAGTCGCCGCCGACAACCCCACCGTGCACGTCTACAACTGGTACGACTACATCGGCCCCACCACCTTGCAGGACTTCAAGCGCGACACGGGGATCCAGCCGGTTTACGACACCTTCGACAGCGCCGAAGTCCTGGAAGGCAAACTGCTGACCAGCCGCAGCGGTTATGACGTGGTGGTGGCCAGCAACTTCAGCCTGCCGACGCTGATCAAGGCCGGTGCGCTGGCGCCACTGCCTCGCGCGCAAATGCCCGGCTTCAAAAACATGGACACCGACCTGTTGGCGAAACTGGCCAACAACGATCCGGGTAACCAGTACGCTGTGCCGTATCTGTGGGGTACGAACGGTATCGGCTACAACGTCGACAAGGTCCGTGCCGCGCTGGGCGACAAGGCGCCAGTGAACTCCTGGGAACTGGTGTTCAACGAAGCGAACCTGGCCAAGCTTGGCGACTGCGGCGTAGCCATGCTCGACTCGCCTTCGGAGATGCTGCCGGTCGCGCTGCATTACCTGGGCCTGCCGCCCAACAGCACCGACCCCGAGGACTACAAGAAAGTCCAGGCGCTGCTGCTCAAATTGCGCCCGCACATCGCCTACTTCAACTCCTCCAAATTCATCAGCGACCTGGCCAACGGCAACATCTGCGTGGCGGTGGGCTGGTCTGGCGCGATTCTGGAAGCCAAGGCCAACGCCGAACAGGCGGGTAATGGCGTGAAGATCGCCTACAGCCTGCCGAAAGAAGGTGCGCCGGTGTGGTTCGACACCTTGGTACTGCTCAAGGACGCCCCGCATCCGCAGCAAGGCGTGGCGTTCATCGACTACTTGATGCGCCCCGACGTCATCGCGCCGGTCAGCGACCACCTGTCCTACCCCAACGGCAACCGTAGCGCGACCAGCCTGGTGACCGAGGCGACCCGCAACAACCCTGCTGTTTACCCACCGGCCGAGGCCATGGACAAGCTGTTCACCCTGGAACCCTTGCCGAAGGCGACCGAGCGCGTACGCACGCGCGTCTGGAGCATGGTGAAGAACGGCCAGTAAACCTCGCGATCCAAGCCGCAACGCATTTTTAACCAGAACTCGCGGTGCGTCAGGCCGACCGCGTCAGCCGGATTCACGACGGCTTCGCCGCCGAACGCAGCCTCGCAGGCTCGACAGCTGCTACGGCCGAACGCGGCGTTCGGCGGCTGCTACTGGAACGGTCGATAAGCCCCATTTTTTGAACGAATTGAAGATGAGAGAAATAATGAAACCACGTGCCCGCAACCTGAACATTCAGTTTGGCCAACTGCAACCCGGCCCCCTCAATGCCATCACCGATGTGCCCGGCGTACGGGTCGGTCACAGCAATGTGCGAGGACAAACCGCTGACGGCCGCGACATTCACACCGGCGTCACCCTGATCGAGCCCCGTGCCGGCTCCACCAATCAACAGCCGTGCTTCGCCGGCGTCCATGTGCTCAACGGCAATGGCGATGCCACGGGGCTGGAGTGGATTCGTGAGGCCGGCCTGCTGACCAGCCCGATCGCCTTCACCAACACCCACAGCCTGGGCGTGGTGCGTGATGCGCTGATTGCGCTGGATCGTCAGGACCAGCCCGACGACGGGCGTCTTTACTGGAACATGCCGGTGGTGCTGGAAACATTCGACGGTTTGCTCAGCGACATCAACGGCTTTCATGTACGTCCTGAACATGTAGCCGAAGCGTTGCGTACAGCGGTCGGCGGCCCGGTCATCGAAGGCGCCGTGGGCGGCGGCAGCGGGATGATCTGTCATGAATTCAAGGGCGGGATCGGCACCGCATCGCGGCGGCTGAATGCAGCGCAGGGAGGCTGGACCGTCGGTGCGATCGTCCAGGCCAACCACGGCATTCGCAACGAGTTGCGCGTCGATGGTTACCCGGTGGGACGTTATATGGAACAGGCCGATTCGCCTTTCCTCAAAGCTTCCCTGCCTCATCCGGGCATGGGCTCGATCGTCGTCTGCCTGGCCACCGATGCGCCTCTTCTGCCGCACCAATGCACCCGACTCGCGCAACGCGCCAGCCTCGGCCTGGCTCGCACCGGCGGCGGCAACGAAGACCACAGCGGCGACATCTTCGTGGCCTTCGCCACCGGTAATCAACACGTGCCGCCGGCCGCTTATCAAGGCAAAGGCGCACCCACCTGCGACCACCTGAGCATGGTCAACAACGACCACATCAGCGAACTGTTCCTCGCCGCTACCGAAGCCGTGGAAGAAGCGATCATCAATGCCCTGCTGGCTGCCAATACCACCGAAGGCAACGGTCATACAGTGCCCGGTCTGGACGCCGACACCTTGCTCAAGGCGTTGCGCCGGGCTGGTTGGCCAGGGGCAGCAGACTAATGGTACTTGAGTGCTAAACCACGGCTTCCTACGATAGTGGTACGCAGCGGTTGGAGGTTTAAGCCGTTGCGTAAGTGGTGGGTGAACTGAACCCCAATAAGCCCACCCCTTGTTTCATGCGCATCTTGAGCCTCTCGGCTCTACTTCCTCCCCATCAAAGAGCTTTGAGGCTCTTTTTTTTGCCTGTCAAAAAGCCTCGGCGCTGACCGCTCGGCAACGCTGAACATCCTGCTCCGCGTCGCAGCGTCCGGAGGCAGCGAAAAGCTCACGACCGATCGCGCGCGCAGCCTGCAGATGAACCGTCGGTTCCTGGATTTCCGATTCGAGCAGCAACTCGGACGTCACCACGCAAGCACCGCAATAATCGAAGATCCCATGGTCGATCTGCGTCTTCATGGCGTCGGCATAACCGTGGCGCGCATAGGTTCCTGCGTCGGCACCGCCAACACCCACCAGATGAACCCGCAGATGGCGAAGCTTCTTCTCCAACCTGGCATCCGCCGCGAAATCGAACGCCCAGCCATTGGCGAACACACGGTCGATCCAGCCTTTGAGCAGCGCCGGCATCGACCACCAATAAACCGGATAAACCAGCACCAGTGCATCGGCGCGATCGATTCGCGCCTGCTCGGCGGCCACATCGGCGGGCGGCGGTGCTTCACGGTGATGGACGGCGAGATCGGCCGCGCCGAATCTCGGATCGAACCCTTGCGCCCAGAGGTCCGCAATTTCGAAAGAGTGGTCGGCATCCGCCTCGGATACTCCTTCAGCGACGTGTCTCGCGAGGCTATGGGTAAGCGATTGGGGGTCATGGTGAGCCACAACGATGAGCGCGTGCATAACAAAATCTCCTGCTACGGAATGAGTGATTGAGGGTGAAAGACGAGCCTTATATACTCTTGGTAAGTTACGCTCAGCAAGCTACTTTTGGTATATAGCCATGTCAAGCACCGAAACACCCGAGCAAGATTCCAATCCGCAACCGCGCCGGCGGATGTCGCGGGAGGAGCGCCTGCGCCAGTTGCTGGATGTCGCCTGGCAACTCGTTCGAGAGGAAGGTACGGACGCGTTGACGCTTGGCCGGCTCGCCGAACAGGCGGGGGTCACAAAACCGGTGGTTTACGATCACTTCACCACCCGCCCCGGGTTGCTGGCGGTGCTCTATCAGGAGTTCGACGCACGTCAGACCGCGCTCATGGATACCGCGCTTGAAGCCAGTGAACCGACACTGGCCAGCAAGGCAATGGTCATCGCCTCGTCTTATGTCGACTGCGTTCTGCTTCAGGGCCGCGAGATCCCGGGTGTGATCGCGGCGCTGACGAGCTCGCCCGAGCTGGAAAAGATCAAGCGCGAGTACGAAGCGATCTTCATGGGCAAGTGCCGCAACGCCCTGCTCCCCTTCGCCGGCACCGGTGATATCGCGCCAGCGAGTCTTCGGGCGATGCTCGGTGCCGCCGAGGCGCTGTCCCATGCCGCCGCGACCGGAGAAATCACCGCGGAGCAGGCACAGGACGAACTCTTCGAAACGATCGTGGCGATGGTCGAAAGGAGCGCACGCTTCAGGAGGGTCTAGAAACCTAACGCGCATCGTAGGGCTGGCAAGCACCCGCCAGGACAGCAGCGTATTGCCACCTATACTCAAGCCACCTTCCCCGCGCTACCCACAATAAAAAGCAGAGGTGGAAAATGGTCTGGCAGCAAATCTACGACCCCTTCGGTAACCCGGTGCTATCAACCCTCATGGCGGCGACGCCGGTGGTGGTGATGCTGGTTTCCCTGGCGTTTTTCCACATCAAGGCGCATCTGGCGGCGTTGTTGGCCCTGGGTTCGGCCTTGCTGATCGCGATTTTCGCCTTCGGCATGCCCGCGAACATGGCGGGCTCGGCCGCACTGTTCGGCGCCGCCAACGGTCTGTTGCCGATTGGCTGGATCGTGCTCAACATTATTTTCCTGCATCGGCTGACCACCGAGAACGGCTCGTTCAAAGTGCTGCAAGACTCCCTGGCGCGCATCACCGACGACCGACGTCTGCAATTGCTGCTGATTGCCTTCTGCTTCGGTGCCTTCTTCGAAGGGGCCGCCGGTTTCGGCACTCCCGTGGCGGTAACCGGGGCCATTTTGATCGGGCTGGGTTTCTCACCCCTGGCCGCGTCTGGCCTGGCGTTGATTGCCAATACCGCGCCCGTGGCGTTCGGTGCTCTGGGCACGCCCGTCATCACCCTGGCCAAAGTGACCGGGCTGGATGAAATGGAGCTGTCGATGATGGTCGGTCGGCAGTTGCCGTTCTTCTCGGTGATCGTGCCGTTCTGGCTGATCTGGGCCTTCGCCGGATGGCGCAAGATGCTGGAAATCTGGCCGCCGATTCTGGTTGCCGGCGTCAGCTTCGCCATACCGCAATTCCTCGTCTCCAACTACCACGGGCCAATGCTGGTGGACGTCATCGCGGCACTGATTTCCATGGCCTGCCTGACTGGTTTCCTCAGGGTCTGGAAACCAGCCACGGTGCATACCTCGGCCGCCCTGTCAGGGCGAGTCGACAACTCCAAAATAGCCCAGGAGCATGACCAGAAACCCGTCGCCAGCGCGACCTTTGCCAGCGATGCAAAACCCGCGGTTATGCGCGCCTGGATGCCGTGGATCATCCTCACGGTGTTCGTTTTCGCCTGGGGCACCCAGGGCTTCAAAAACTTGTTCGATACCCGCCCGGCCATGGATCCGCAAACCCACTCGGCCAAGCTTGATCCGCAGGGCAAACCGATGCGCGAGGCCAACCCGATCTTTGCCCCGAGCGTGACCTTCACCACGATTCATCAACAGATCGAGAAGGTCCCGCCGGTGGTGCCCGCACCGAAAGCCGAGGACGCGATCTACAAGTTCACCTGGTTCACCAGCACCGGTAGCGGCATCTTGCTCGCGGCGATCCTCGGCGGGCTGCTGATGGGGTACTCAATCCCGCAACTGCTGCACCATTACCTGCGAACGCTGTGGGTAGTGCGCTATTCGCTCACCACCATTGTGGCGATGCTCGCCCTGGGTTTTCTCACCCGCTATTCGGGCCTCGACGCCACCATGGGCCTGGCCTTCGCCGCAACGGGCATTTTCTACCCGATGTTCGGCACCCTGCTCGGCTGGCTCGGCGTGGCCCTGACCGGCTCGGACACGGCCTCCAACGTGCTGTTCGGCGGCTTGCAACGGGTGACCTCCGAGCAACTGGGCCTGAGCCCGGTGCTGATGGCCGCCGCGAACAGTTCTGGCGGGGTCATGGGCAAGATGGTCGACGCCCAGTCGATCGTGGTCGCGTCCACCGCCACCCGCTGGTACGGCCATGAAGGGGAAATCCTGCGCTACGTGTTTTTCCACTCCGTGGTGCTGGCGATTCTGGTCGGCGGGCTGGTGACGTTGCAGGCGTATGTGGCGCCGTTTAGCCATATGGTGGTGGGCGGGCACTGATCCAGGGGGGCGGGCCTGATCGCGAACATTAATTCCAGCCGCCCCCCATTACCTTGTACAACGTCACCCGGTTGCTCTGCTCGGCCAGACGCAGGGTGATCAGGTCCTGTTGGGCGCTGTACAACGAACGCTGGGCGTCCAGCGCTTCGAGGTAGCTTTGCGAGCCGCCGCGATAGAGCGCGTCGGCCAGTTCAAAGCTTTTACGGCTGGCGTCGGTCAAGGCTTGCTGGGCCGTCAGACGTTGGTCCAGGGTGCTGCGCACCGCCAGGGCATCGGCCACTTCTTTGAAGGCGGTCTGCAAGGTTTGCTGGTAGGTCTGCACCTGAATTTCACGCTCGACCTTGGCCGCATCCAGTGTCGCGCGATTGCTGCCGGCATCGAAGATCGGCAGGCTGACGCTCGGGGCGAAGGTCCAGGCGCCGCTGCCGGACTTGAACAGGCCGGACAAGGCCGAACTTGCAGAACCGGCATTGGCGGTCAGGCTGATGCTCGGAAAGAACGCCGCCCGCGCCGCGCCGATATCCATGTTGGCCGACTTGAGGGTGTGTTCGGCGGCCAGCACATCCGGGCGCCGTTGTAACAGACTGGACGGTAACTCATCCGGCACCTGCACCAGCAGCGCGACCGATTGCAAACTCGCACCGGGAAGCAGCTCATCGGGAACATCACTGCCGACCAGCAAGCGCAAGGCATTGCGGTCCTGGAGAATCTGACTGGCGTAGACCGCCACATCGCCTCGGGCCGACTCCACAGTGGTTTGCGCCTGGGCCAGGGCCAAGCCGGAAGAGCCACCCAAGGCATGGCTGCGTTGGGTCAGTTCGTAGGTTGCCTGTTGGCTGCGCAGGGTTTCCTGGGCCAGTTGCAAACGCTCGTTGTCCGCCGCCAGCGTCAGCCAGGCCGTGGCCACTTCAGCCACCAGGCTGATCTGGGTGCTACGCCGGGTTTCGGTCAGCGCCAGATAGTCTTCCAGCGCTTCGTCCTGAAGGTTCTGTACCCGCCCGAACACATCCAGTTCATAACTGCTCAGCCCCAGTTGCGCACTGTACTCATGACTGGTGCTCGCCGTGCCGCTGCTGGACGTGCGGCTATGTGTGCCGCTGACTCCTGCATCGATGGTGGGAAACGCCGCCGCCCGTTGAATGCGATATTGAGCCTGGGCCTTTTCGATGTTCAGGCTGGCCAGACGCAAATCACGGTTGTTGGTCAGCGCCAGGGTCTGTAAGCGCGCCAGGCGACTGTCGGTAAAAAACTGCTGCCAGTGAATATCCGCCGCCGAATCGCCTGAGGCCACGCTGGTCGACGGCAACCATTGCCCGGCGACCGGCGCTTCGGGGCGCTGATACTGCGGCGCCAGATTGACACAACCACTGAGCAACACCAGAGCAGCCAACAAGGGCCAATGAAACTTGATCATGCATCACCTTTCTGCGCGGTTGGGTTGGCGGTTGTTGCGGTGGATACGCGACCGAAACGACGACGGATCAGCACGAAAAACAGCGGCACAAAGAAGATCCCCAGCACGGTGGCGCTGAACATGCCCCCCAGCACGCCAGTGCCGATGGCCTGGCGCCCGGCAGAACCGGCGCCGGAGCTCAATGCCAGTGGCAACACGCCGAACATGAAGGCCAAAGACGTCATCAGGATCGGTCGCAGGCGTTGGCGCACGGCAGTCAGTGTCGCGTCCCGCAGGCTGTTGCCCTGCTCTTGCAGGTGCTTGGCAAACTCAACGATCAGAATCGCGTTCTTCGCCGCCAGTCCCACCGTGGTCAACAGCCCGACCTGGAAGTACACGTCGTTGCTCAAACCACTGAAGCGGGTCGCCAGCACCGCGCCGACCACCCCCAGCGGCACCACCAGCATTACCGAAAACGGCACCGACCAACTCTCGTACAACGCCGCCAGGCAGAGGAACACAAACAACACCGAGATCCCGTACAGCAGCGGCGCCTGGGAGCCGGACACGCGCAGTTGATATGACTGCCCGGTCCACTCGTAGCCGATGCCTTCGGGCAGTTGTTTGATGATCGCTTCCACCGCATYCATCGCAACCCCGGAGCTCACCCCCGGTGCCGGATCACCGACCACCTCCAGCGAGGCGTTGCCGTTGTAGCGTTCCAGCAACGGCGAGCCATAGCTCCACGCGCTGCTGGCGAACGAGGAAAACGGCACCATCTCACCTTTGCTGTTGCGCACGAACCAGTGCTCCAGGTCGGCCGCCTGCATCCGCGCCGACGCCTCGCCCTGCACGTAGACCTTCTTCACCCGCCCCTGGTTGAGGAAGTCGTTGACGTAAGTGCCGCCCAACGCGGTGGACAAGGTGCTGTTGATGTCACTGGTGCTCAGGCTCAAGGCGCCGGCCTTGCGATCGTCGATGCTGACTTTGAGCTGCGGTGTATCGTCCAGGCCATTGCTGCGTACTCCCAGCAGCCGCGGGTCTTTCTTCGCCAACTCGATGAACTGCTCCCGCGCGGCGACCAGGGCGTCATGCCCCAGCCCGCCAAGGTCTTTGAGTTGCAGGTCGAAACCCGAACTTTGCCCCAGGCCACGTACAGYGGGCGGCTGCATGACAAACACGTTGGCATCGCTAATGCTCGCCAACGCCAGGGTTGCACGTTGGGCAATAGAAGCCGCGTCCTGCCCTTTCCCTGAACGCTCGCTCCAGTCCTTGAGTTTGATGAAAGCCCGGCCGGTATTCTGGCTGTTGCCACCCATGCCCAAACCGCTGATGCTGATCAGCGCCTCGACTTCCGATTGTTCGAGCATGTAGCTCTCGAACTGCTTCATGACGGCCTGAGTACGGCTATCGGTGGCGCCCACCGGCAATTGGATCTGCGCCATGAGGATGCCTTGGTCTTCGTCCGGTAAGAACGAAGTCGGCAGGCTGGCATAACCAGCGCCCATCGCCAGCAAAATCACCCCGTACACCAGCAGGCTCCGACGCCCACGCTGCAGAATGCCGCCGACCCATTGTTGATAGCGCAAGGCGCTGCGTTCGAAGCTGCGGTTGAACCAGCCGAAGAAGCCGCTTTGCGCACCATGGCCCTGGGCATCGGACGGCTTGAGCAAGGTCGCACACAAGGCCGGTGTCAGGGTCATCGCCACCAACACCGACAGGAGCATGGCCGAGACGATGGTCACCGAAAACTGCCGATAGATAATCCCGGTGGAACCGCCAAAAAATGCCATGGGAATAAACACGGCGCTGAGCACCAGAGCGATGCCGATCAGCGCGCTGGTGATTTCCGCCATGGACTGGCGAGTCGCCGCCAGCGCCGAAAGTCCCTTCTCACTCATCACCCGCTCGACGTTCTCCACCACCACGATGGCATCGTCCACCAGCAGTCCGATAGCCAGGACCATGGCGAACATGGTCAGGGTATTGATTGAATAGCCGAACAGCGCGAGCACGCCGAAGGTGCCCAGCAATACCACCGGCACGGTGATCGCCGGGATCAGCGTGGCCCGCAGATTCTGCAGGAACAGGAACATGATCAGCACCACCAGCACGATCGCTTCGCCCAGAGACTTGACCACCTCTTCGATGGACAGGCTGACAAAGGGGGTCGTGTCGTAAGCGATCACGTTCTTGAGCTGCATTTGCGCAGGGTAGAAAGGCTCCAGTTCCTTAAGTTTGGCCTTCACCGCTTCACCCACGCTCAGGGCATTGGCCCCGGCGGCGAGCTGCACGCCCATGGCGGCAGCGGGTTTGCCGTTGAGGGCAGAACTCACGTCGTAGCTTTCACTGCCCAATTCGACCCGCGCCACATCGCCCAACAGCACCACGGCTCCATTGCTGGTGGACTTGACCACCACGTTGCGAAACTCTTCGGCGGTTTGCAGCTTGCTGCGGGCACTGATAGTGGCGTTCAACTGTTGCCCGGCCACCGCTGGCAAGGCACCGAGCTGGCCGGCGGACACCTCGGTGTTTTGTGCTTCCAGGTGCCGGCGGCAAAGGTCAGGCTGATGCTGGCGCTGCCCGCCGAACTGCTGGAGGCCGACATGTAGGTCAGGTTATCCAGCCCTTTCATCTGCTGTTCGATGACCTGCGTCACCGAGTTTTCCACGGTCTCGGCCGAGGCGCCGGTGTAGGTGGCGGAGATCCGTACCGTTGGCGGCGCGATGTCCGGGTACTGTTCCAGCGGCAGTTGGCTGATCGACAAGGCGCCGGCGAGCATGATGACAATGGCGAT
Source organism: Pseudomonas sp. 05N434 (assembly GCF_056396965.1). Taxonomy (NCBI): domain Bacteria; kingdom Pseudomonadati; phylum Pseudomonadota; class Gammaproteobacteria; order Pseudomonadales; family Pseudomonadaceae; genus Pseudomonas; species Pseudomonas sp. 05N434. The sequence goes on along the minus strand of NZ_JBFTMK010000038.1, from coordinate 7,147 downwards.
GACCCAGGCAAAAATCGGTCGATCGATAAAGAACCGCGCCATGCTCAACCCTCCTGCGCAATGGCAGTCGGCGCCGATTGCCGCGTGCGGCTGCGAGTGCCCGGGTTTTGCGCCAGCACCGGGGCGCCGACCCGGACTTTCTGCCCGCCCTCGACAATCACCTGGTCACCCGCCGTCAGGCCCGAGGTGACCCACCATTGGTTCGCTTGAGGCGCAACAGCTCAGTGGTCGATTGCGTGATATCCACGTAGATCGGGTCCAGTTGCTGCACCGTGGTCAGTGCGCTGTCCTGATTGGCCACCACCAATGCGCCAGGGGTGACCGTCGAAGTTTCGATACGCCCGCTGACGGGCGAGCTGATGCGGGTATAGGCCAGGTTGATGCGCGCGGTATCCACGCCGGCCTGGGCCACTTGCAGTTCAGCCTCGGCGGTCAGCAGACTGGCCTGGGCATCCTCGTTGTCCTGCTGGCTGATGGCATCGATCTTCGCCAACTGGGCATCACGCCTGGCTGTGGCCTGGGCCGACTTCAACGTGGCGCGAGCTTTGGCGAGGGTCGCCTGTGCTTCAGCCAATGCAGCCTTGTATGAGGACGCGTCCAGCTGATACAGCGCCTGTCCGGCCTTGACCTCGGCACCTTCGACAAACAGCCGCTGCTGGACGATACCGCCGACCTGCGGGCGAATCTCGGCGATCATGAACGCCTGAGTGCGCCCGGCCAGCTCCGTGGTCAGCGCCTGGCTTTGAGGTTGCACCGTGATCACTGACACTTTGGCCGGTTCGACCACGGGCGCGGATGCGCCGGGGGAGCAACCGCTCAACACCACCAGAATGATCAAGGACAGTAAAACCGCGGCGGTTACCAGGGATTTGGCGAAAATTTTGGTCGACATAAATGCCTCTGCAAGACGGGGTGGCTGAAGCCAGACGCCATACTGCGAGGCAAATGTGCAGGAAAATTGAAGATTGCCTGCCGCCCTTGAATCTTCGTCGCGCCAGGGCCTAAATGGACGGGCCATTCACCGACCTGCCCGAGCCCATGAAACTGAGTATCTCCACCAAACTGTTTATCGCGGTACTGGCCAGTGTGCTGTTTGTCATCCTGAGCATGGGGCTGGCCAACGGCTGGAGCTTCGGCAAAGGCTTTCTCGATTACCTCAACGAACAGGCTCTGTTGCGCATGACCCCAGTGCTGCCGCGCCTGGCCAGCGCCTATGAGCGCGAAGGCAGTTGGGAATTTCTGCGCAACCAGCCGGATCGCTGGTTCGAACTCATGCGACCGGAGCCGGGCGTAGACTTCACCAACCCGCAGCAGCCGACCCTGCCCACGTCTGACCTGACCGGCGCGGTGTTTCGCATCGCTCTGTTGGACCAGCAAAAGCAGTTGGTCATGGGCTACTCGGCGATTGCCGACGACGCCCTGATGCGCCCGATCGAGGTGGCCGGTAAAACCGTCGGCTGGCTGGCGGTAACGCCGTTCCAGAACGTGACCGAAGCCGGCGGTGAACGCTTTCGCCTGTACCTGTTGCGCACCAGTCTGGCCGTGGGCGTGTTCTCGTTGCTGCTGGCAATGCTGATCGCCTGGTGGATCGCCCGCACTTTGCTTGACCCCGTCAAGCGAGTAGCCGCCGCCACGCATCGATTGGCCGCAGGCGAGTACAGCAACCGGGTGGCGGTGTCCTCCAATGACGAAGTCGGTCAGTTGGCCCGCGACTTCAATCAACTTGCGTATACGCTGGAGCGCAACGAAAAAATGCGCCGGGAGTTCATGGCCGATGTGTCCCATGAACTGCGCACCCCGCTGTCGGTGTTGCGAGGTGAACTGGAAGCGATCGAAGACGGTGTGCGCACCCTCGATCAGTCGTCGATGAAATCGCTGCAAGGCGAAGTCGGCATGCTCAGCAAACTGGTGGATGACCTGTATGAACTGTCCCTGGCCGATGTGGGCGCGCTGACCTACCGTAAAAGCGAATGCGATCTCAACGATCTGCTGCAAAGTTGCGTGGCGATGTTCCAGGAGCGCTGCAACGCCCGGCACTTGCGCTTGGAGCTGGAACTACCGACAGCGCCGCCAAGGGTGGAAGCCGACCCCAAGCGCTTGCAGCAACTGTTCGGCAATCTGCTGGAAAACGCCGTGCGCTATACCGATGAAGGCGGTGTGCTGCGTATTCGTGCGGCCAGCGATGGCGACGACGTACGCATCGATTTCCTTGATTCCGGCCCCGGGGTCGATGCGGATCAGTTACCGCGGCTGTTCGAGCGCTTCTACCGCGGCGAAACCTCACGCAACCGCGCCAGCGGTGGCGCCGGTCTGGGGCTAGCGATCTGTCACAGCATCGCCCTCGCTCACGGCGGCAGCCTCAGTGCCGATCATTCCCCGTTGGGTGGCCTTTGGCTGACCCTGCGCCTGCCACGGAATGCCTGAACCATGGTCAACGACAACTCGATCCTGATCGTCGAAGACGAGCCCAAGCTGGCCGCGTTGATGCGTGACTACCTGATCGCCGCTGGGTATGCGACCCAATGCCTGGACAACGGGCTGGAGGTGGTACCGGCGGTCCGTGCCCGCGAGCCACGGCTGATCCTGCTCGACCTGATGCTGCCTGGACGCGATGGCCTGCAAGTGTGCAAGGAACTGCGCAGCTTCAGTGCCGTACCGATCATCATGATCACCGCCCGCGTCGAGGAAGTGGATCGCCTGCTCGGACTGGACCTGGGCGCCGACGACTACATCTGCAAACCCTTCAGCCCGCGTGAAGTGGTAGCCAGGGTCAAAGCCATCCTGCGACGCAGCCCTCAGCTTTTGACGTCTGCACCACCGCGTCTACAGATTGACGAAGAACAGTACCTGGCCTCCCTCGACGGCATAACGCTGGACCTGACACCACTGGAATTGCGCCTGCTAAGCACCCTCGCCCGCTCGCCGGGACGGGTGTTTTCCCGGGATCAGTTGCTCGACCGGATCTACTCCGATCACCGGGTGGTCACCGACCGCACGGTCGACAGCCATATCCGCAATCTGYGGCGCAAGCTCGAACAAGCCTGCCCGGGGGAGCATCCGATTGAATCGTTGTATGGGGTGGGTTATCGGTTTCAGCTCGCCGACGCCTGAAGCGTCGTCGAGTTGRAGGAAGGCTACCGCCCCGTTCCACGGGCAGAACGGGGCGGCACATCAAGACAGTGCGATCAGAACGTCACGCTGGCGCTGAGGCGTGCCGTGCGCGGCTCGCCGACATTGACCGCCAGTTGGCTGCCGGTGGAGGACGGGTAGTACTGTTTGTCGAACAGGTTGTCGACGTTGAACTGCAGCGACGTCTTGTACCCGAACATCGGCGCCTCCCAGCGCACGAAGGCATCGGCGACGGTGTAGCTGCTCAGCCAGAAATCGTTGGCATTGTTGGCCGCACGCTCGCCGACATAACGCGCACCGCCGCCTGCATGCCAGGCCCCGAACTCCGTAGGCACATTCAGGTGATGGGTAAGGTACAGGCTTGCGGTGTGCTTCGGCGCATCGGCGAGGCGGTGACCTTCGTCATCCGGATCGTCGAGGATTTCCGTGTGAGTGTAAGCGTAGGTGCCGATCAGGTCCCAGCGCTCGGCCACACGCCCGGTGATGTCCAGTTCCAGACCCTGTGAGCCGACTTTGCCCGCCGCCTCCGAGAGGCTGACGCCACCGACCGTCTGGGTGGTCACGACGTTTTTCTTCTCGATGTCGAACAGCGCCAGGTTGATGTTCAGCCCCGGCAGCGGATCGTACTTGGCGCCGACCTCATAACTGCGGCCCTCCTCCGGATCGAAGGTATGGCCGGCATCGTCGACTTGGGTATTGGGCTTGAACGAACGACTGTAGTTACCGTACAGCGACAAGCTATCGGTGGCTTTGTAGACCAGCCCCAGGAACGGCACGAAGGCATCGCCGTTATCGTCGCGGTTGACCTTGTAGCTGCTGCCGCGGCCCTGATCGCTGTACTGATCGAAATGCTGCTGGCGACCGCCGAGAACCAGGATCCAGCGGTCATCAAGGTGCCAGTTATCCTTGAAGTACACGGAGCTGGAGTTCAACTGGTTGCTCAGGTCACTTTGGCTGGCACTGACAAGGCTCGGCTCGGCCAGACGACCATAAACCGGCGAGGTGATGTCGAAGCCTGACTGCGCGGTATTACGGTAGGTTTTGCCACGGAATTGGTCGGACGCTTCGGTGTCCGCGCCGATCAGCAAGTCATGGCGCTGGCCGAACAGTTCCTGCTGGCCGATGAAATCCCAGCTGGCGTAACGGGTTTCATCGTCGTAGTGAGCGCCGTTGGCAGCACGTCGCAGGTTGTTGCCGGTCAACGAACTCGGCTGGGCAATCGAGAGGCTGTAGCGGTCGTTGTTCCAGCCGTAGGTAACGCGGGTTTTCCAGTCGTCACTCAGCTGATACTCGAAACGCGCGGTGGCCAATTCACGGATACCGACGCTTTTGGCCCATTTTTCGTCGAGGCGCTTGTCGTAGTCGATGTCCGCCGGATGACCATTGGTGAACACCGTGCCACGGTCGAAGGGTTTGGAGTAATCGTTGTATTCGTAGCTGAGGGTCAGGCTGGCTCGTTCGCCCGTCCAGGTCAGCGACGGTGCAACCAGGGTGCTTTCATTCACGCCGTAGTTGCGCCAGTAATCCTCGTGGCCGCGTTCGGCAATCAGGCGATAGGCCAGGCCGGTATCGCCCAGCGGCCCGGTGGTGTCCACGGCCATGGTGCCGCCGCCTTCGCTGTAGGCCGAGCCACTCAGGGTCGTGCTCTGGGTGTATTCAGGCTTCTTGCTGATCACGTTGATCAACCCGCCGGGTTCCAGCGCGCCGTACAGCATCGACGCAGGCCCTTTGAGCACTTCGATGCGATCCGTCGTGGCGCTGAAGTTTTTCCCCAGGTTGGAACGCACGCCATCGCGCAGGATCGAGCCGTCATCGTTGGTGCCGAAACCGCGCTTGACCAACGAGTCCCGGGAACCGCCCAGGGTGTTGCCCTGGCTGACGCCGCTGACGAACTTCATCGCGTCGTCCAGCGAGCGCACCTGATAGTCGGCCAGGGTTTGCCGGGTTACGACATTGACCGATTGCGCCTCCTCCTTGATCGGCACATCGCTTTTGCTTGCGGTGCTGGCTTGAGAGGTGGTGTAGCTGGTGTCTTGACTGACGCGGCTCGCCTGAATATCCGTGGTCGGCAGTTCAATCAGTTCCTGTGCCCACAAAGGACCGGCGAACATCACGCAGGACAGTGTCGGCAGCGCGTGTTTGATGAAAACCTTGCGGCGGGCAAAGAGGTGGGGATGGCTCAAGACGTTGCACTCAATGAGTTAGTAGTAATGATTCTCATTGTATGGTGCGATGTATTTCCAGTAAACACCTTCGCGGTTATTAACTAACGAGTTATTGCTCTGCCACATAGATGATGGTTTGCGCGCTGTCTGCTGTCGCGGGCGGACGGGTGAAATAAGTGTCGCCGTCATCCGTGAGGATCTCGTATTGCACCTTGCCGGCGATACGGCTCGATACAGCGGCATGCTTGATGATCTTCAGCACCCGCTGAAATTTCACGCTTTGGGTGCCGTTCTGGGCAGGCCCGGTGAGCACATTGACCGTTTGAAACCAGCCATCATTTTTTTTGTTCGATACCAGGGTGCTGGTCAACGCCTCAAAACGCTCCAGTCGGGTAAAGCCCCAGAGCGTCTGCTCCTCGACCGTTTTGCCCTGCGCGGTAGAACCCGTAAACACAAACAGATTGATGGCCGGATTGTCTTCACAAAAGAAGTCATAGGGCACCAGCCCGTCGACCATTTTCTTGCCGGAAACGAAGCCCTTTTTATGAACCAGAAACATGCCCACCTCCACACTGAAACATCAGCAAACGCTGCGTAAGTTTGAGCGGGAAGTCTACTGAGGCGAGGCGTACAGAGCCGTCAAGCCAATGTAATATCGTGTAAAGATCACGCCTGACGGGGCAAGCTGATTTCCACGGTCAGCCCAGCGGACGGCTCGTTGCGCGCCACAATCGTGCCGCCATGCATTTCCACGGCCCTTGAGGCGATCGCCAGGCCCAGGCCGAAACCGGCACTGGCCTCGCTCAAGCCACGCTCGAACGGGTAGAAAATGCTCAGCAGCCTCTCGTTTTCAACACCCGCCCCCTGATCGGTAATCCGCACCKTCAGGCAGTCTGCTTCGAGATTGACCTCAGCCGACACAACAACCGCCGTCATCGGTCTGGTATGGCGCACCGCGTTGCGAATGACGTTCTCGAAACACCGATACAGCAACTCGCCGCTGACCCGACTGACAAAGGCCGGGCACGCCTGCAGACTGACCCGGCAACCTTTCATTCCCGCCTCGAATTGAGCGTCCTCGACGATCACCGCCAGCAACTCGATGATGTCGAGTGGCTCGCGGTCGATACTCTCGGGCCGGCCCTGCATGCGCGCCAGGGTCAACAACGCCTCGATCAACGTATCCATTCGCACCGATTCGCGCTGGATGCGCTCCACCATTTCCTGGCGGGCCGGTTCTTGCTGCAACAGCCCGATGGCAGCTTGCATGCGCGTCAACGGTGAGCGAAGTTCGTGAGAGATGTCATGCAACAGGTGTTGCTGGGCCTCCACCAGCAGTTTCAGCTGGTTGGCCATTCGGTCACAGTCCCCGGCCAGATCGACGATTTCATCGCGGCGCCCGCCCATCATCGGTTTGACCCGGGTTTCGAAGCGCCCCTTGGCCACATCGCTCATCGCCCGCCTGAGATAGGCCAACGGCCACGCCAGGTAATACGCCATATACCCGCTGAACAGCGCACTCATCACCGTGCCGATGATCAGCGGGATCGAACGCCCCGGCCCTTGCTCACCTTCTTTGCCAAGGGGCTGTGAGGATCTGAGCGAGAGGGCCAGACCGTCCTTGCTGATGACCGTTCGCTCAAACGCTGGCCGCGGAACCGGCGACCCAGCCAGCAGTTGACCGGCACTGTCATAGACACCAATGGTTTCGTCACCGGGGTGCCGCCACACTGTCAGCAATTGCCTTCCCGACTCGACGCCGAATTGTCGCAGCAGCTGTTCCTCGCTGGCCAGGATGGCCTCCAAATGAGGATCGCCAGGCCCGTGATTACCCAGTACCAGAATGCCCACCC
>NZ_JBFTMK010000037.1:0-16470 GCF_056396965.1 Pseudomonas sp. 05N434 | reverse complement strand
CAGGATGTTCTCGCGGAAACTCTGGTCGTTGCAGCTCACCAGGCAATCCACCGACGTACCGGACAGCTCGGTGCACAGCTCCTTGAGCTGATCGGTGATGGTGAATGGCACAAGACCGGCTCGGGTCGGCAGCAGGTCGTGGCCGAACTGCTTGGCCACCTGATAGCCGAAGCCGGTGGCGCCGAGGGTCGGAATCGACAGGCCGCCGGTGGCGATCACCAGGGATTGGCAAGTGATCTGGCCCAGCGTRGTATCCAGCAGATAACCGCTTTCGAGCTTCTCGATGGTCTGGATCGAGGTGTCCAGGTGCAGGCTGACGCCAACCTGATTGCACTCGTCGAGCAGCATGTCGAGGATGTCGCTGGATTTGTTATCGCAGAACAACTGGCCGAGTTTCTTCTCGTGGTACGGCACGCCGTGTTTGGCCACCAGACCGATGAAGTCCCACTGGGTGTAACGTGCCAACGCAGATTTGCAGAAATGTGCGTTCTGCGAGAGGAAATTGCTCGGCTCGGTGTACATGTTGGTGAAATTGCAGCGGCCACCGCCCGACATGAGGATTTTCTTGCCGGCCTTGTTGGCATGGTCAAGCAACATCACCTTGCGCCCGCGCCCGGCGGGCATCAGGTGTACCGAGTTTTCGTTCTTCGCGGGCAAGCCTCGCTCCTACAGGGGGGGGGGGGCGGTGCGGTTTTACAAAATGCGCACGCGCAGCGAACGGCCTTTGATTTTACCGTCGTTCAGGCGCTGCAAGGCTTGCTTGGCGATCCCGCGCTCCACGGCCACATAGGCCTGGAAGTCGAAAATCGCGATCTTGCCGACCTGGGCGCCGGGAATGCCCGCCTCACCGGTCAGTGCGCCGAGAATGTCGCCTGGACGGACTTTGTCTTTACGGCCCGCACCAATGCACAGCGTGCTCATCAGCGGCAGCAGCGGACCGCCGCCCTGGGACGTGAGGTTATCCACCTGATCCCAATTCAACGGCGACTTCTGCAGTTGCTCGATGGCTTGGGCGCGATGGGCTTCGGACGGTGCGACCAGGCTGATCGCGATGCCTTTCTCGCCGGCACGACCGGTACGGCCGACACGGTGAATATGGATTTCCGAGTCACGGGCCAGTTCGACGTTGATCACCATGTCCAGCGCATCGATGTCCAGGCCGCGTGCGGCGACGTCGGTGGCGACCAGTACCGACGTACTGCGGTTGGCGAACATGGCCAACACCTGGTCGCGGTCACGCTGTTCCAGATCGCCGTGCAGGCCGACGGCGGAGATGCCTTTGGACGTCAGGTGATCGACGGTTTCCTGCACCTGCTGCTTGGTGAAGCAGAACGCCACGCAGGACGCCGGACGGAAGTGGCCGAGCACCTTGGTCACCGCGCTCATGCGCTCTTCCGGGGAGATTTCGTAGAAGCGCTGCTCGATCTGCGTGTCGTCGTGGAACGCCTCGGCCTTCACTTGCTGTGGATTACGCATGAACTTCGACGCCAACTGCTTGATGCCCACCGGATAGGTGGCGGAGAACAGCAGGGTCTGGCGACGTTCCGGGCACTGGGCGATGATTTCTTCGATGGAATCGTAGAAACCCATGTCGAGCATGCGGTCGGCTTCGTCGAGGATCAGCGTGTTCAGACCGTGAAGCACCAGCGAACCCTTGCGCAGGTGTTGCTGGATACGCCCCGGCGTGCCGACGATGATGTGTGCGCCGTGCTCCAGCGAGCCGATCTGCGGGCCGAAAGACACACCGCCGCACAGGGTCAGGACCTTGATGTTGTCTTCGGCACGGGCCAGGCGACGGATTTCCTTGGCGACCTGGTCGGCCAGCTCACGGGTCGGGCAGATGACCAGTGCCTGGCAACCGAAGAAGCGCGGATTGATCGGGTTCAACAGGCCGATACCGAAGGCGGCGGTCTTGCCGCTGCCGGTCTTGGCCTGGGCGATCAGGTCCATCCCCTTGAGGATCACCGGCAAGCTTTGCGCCTGGATCGGCGTCATCTGGGCATAACCGAGGGAGTCGAGGTTAGCCAGCATGGCGGCGGACAGCGGCAAAGTATTAAAAGCGGTGGCGATGGTGGTCACGGGACTGGCCTGCAAAACAAAATGTCGCGCAGTGTATCAGTCCCAGGCTCTCCACCTGCAAATTCTGGACGAATAGCCGTAGCAGCTGTCGAGGTACGAGGCTGCGTTGCGTGTCCGCAGGACCGCCCCGGGGGGCCGCTTCGCAGCCCAACGCAGCCTCGTGCCTCGGCAGCTGCTACGGGTCAGTGCTCGATATCGTGCTCACGGCTGACCATCCGTCGGCCATCCTTTGGTGAAAGCTGCGAGAAGATCGTTGCAGCCAGCATCGCCATGATTCCTACCGTCACAAACGTCAGCTGGAACGCGCCCAGCACCGTGTCCACGTCGTCATTGCCCATCTCCGCCGTGAATCCGCCGAGCAGCGCACCGGCGCACGCCACGCCCAGGCTCAGGGACAATTGCGCTACCACCGACAGCAARCTGTTGCCGCTGCTGGCGCTGGCGTCGTCGAGGTCGATCAGTGTCACGGTATTCATCGCGGTGAACTGCAAGGAGTTGATCGCCCCCAGAATCGCCAACTGGCCCAGCAACAGCCAATACGGTGTCTGCTCGCTGACCAGGCCCATGCTCGCCAGCATGATCCCCAGCGCCAGTGTGTTGCCGGTCAGCACGATGCGGTAGCCGAAACGTTCGATCAACGGCCGCGCCACCGATTTGGCGACCATCGCGGCCGCAGCCAGGGGCAGCATGCTCATCCCGGCCTGTGACGGCGAATAGCCCAGCGCCACTTGCAGCAGCAACGGCACCAGGAACGGCAATGCGCCGCTGCCCAACCGGGCGAACAGGTTGCCGAGGATGCCCACGGCGAAGGTCCGGGTCTTGAACAGCRATGGCGCAAACAGTGGATTGTCGATGTGCCCGGCCCGCAGCCAATAGGCCGCCAGACAGGCCATGCCGGCAAACAACAGCAACATCACCCGCAAGTGCGGCAGACGCAGTTCGCCGAGGCCTTCCATGGCGATGGTGATCAGCACCATCGCCGCGCCGAACAGCAAGAAGCCCAGGCTATCGAAGCGGGTGCGCTCGCTGCCGCGCAAGTCGGGGATGAATTTCCATACCGCGTAGCAACCGAGAACGCCCACCGGCAGGTTGATCAGGAAGATCCAATGCCAGGTCAGGTATTGCACCATCCAGCCGCCCATGGTCGGGCCGATCAGCGGGCCGAGCAGGCCGGGAATGGTGATGAACCCCATGATCCGCACCAGATCCGAGCGCGGATACGCGCGCAGCACTACCAAGCGTCCGACCGGCAACATCAAGGCGCCGCCCAGGCCCTGGATCACCCGGGCGCCGATCAGCATGCTCAGGGTGCTCGACAAGGCGCAGAGCAATGAGCCGATGCTGAACAACAGGATGGCGCCGAAGAAAATTTTCTTGGTGCCGAAACGGTCGGCGATCCAGCCGGAGGCGGGAATCAGCAAGGCGACGGTGAGCATGTAGGCGATGATCACACCCTGCATGCGCAGCGGGTCTTCGGCCAGGTCCCGGGCCATGGCGGGGAGGGCGGTGTTGAGGATTGTCCCGTCGAGGGACTGCATGAAGAAGGCAATGGCCACGACCCAWGGCAACCAGCGGGCGGTGACGGCGTCGAGAGGTGGGCGGTTGGGCATGGGGCCTCTTGTTAATGCAGATTCGTGGCTGGCGCTGAACCCTGTGGCGAGGGAGCTTGCTCCCGCTCGGCTGCGTAGCAGTCGTAAATCCGGTGAATGCGGTCTGTCTGATAGAGCACATTGCCGGTCTGGGGCCGCTTCGCAGCCCAGCGGGAGCAAGCTCCCTCGCCACAGGTTTTTGTGTTTACAGGGTCAAGGTCAGTCGGCTGACGAGCGCTCCCGGCAGCAATGCCGAAGACGTGTTCCGCTGACTGTAGGTGCTGGCCGACAACATCAGCTCGCGTTCCTCGGTCAACGCTTCCAGCTGCGAACCGAGCAGGCTGTAGGCGCTGTCATCGAAACGCATGGTGCTGACCGGTGCCTGAATCTCGCCGTTCTCGACCCAGAAGGTCGCGAACCGTGTCATGCCGGTCAGGCGCGCCGCCGGTTGGTCCGAGTAGTTCAGGTACCACAGGTTGCTGATATACAAACCGGTGCCCAGTTGCTTGAGGATCTCGGCGTCAGGCAACGAGCCGGCCGCCATGTTCAACGCACTTGGCGCTTCACCGCCGCCAGCACCGTTGGCGGTCAGTCCGTATTCGGCGGCGCTGCGTGAACCGACCAGTTGCTCGCCCGCCTTGCCCTCAACAATCAGCCGCAGATCACTGCGCGGATAACCTTCACCGGAGAACGCCGGGCTCAGGGAGCCGCTGACTTTTTCATCCAGGGACACCAACGGGCTGAACGAGCTGTCGCCACCGTAGAGCTTCTGCAACGGACTGCTCTTGCTGGCAATCGACTGCGCCGAGAACCCGCCCCAACTGAGCATGCCCATGACTTCTTCCAGGGCTGCCGGCGCGAGGTAGGCGCGGTACTGACCCGGCGCCAGCGTGCGCGTTGGCCGACCCAGAAACGCCAACTGCTCGCGGGCCTGCTGGAAACGCCGGGCAAAGCCTTCGCTGTTCCAGTCGTGCCCGGCATAGCTGGCTTTCACCGCCTGACCGTTTTCATGGAACAGGCTGAAATCGAAGTTGAAGCTATTGGCCTGATGCCAGCCGAACGCGCCCGAGGAGCTGGCGAAACCGCGACTGATCGGCCCGGCGGCATAGAAACCGACCAGATCCAGCCCCTCGGCGGCCTGAGTGATTTCAGCGACCACCTGCTCGGTGTCCGGCAGCGGATGATCCTGCACGTTGTTGCTCTGCCAGTCGTCATGGTTGAGCAGCAGGTACGGGTCCTGAGGCAGCAACGGCAGGGTTTCGCGCAACTGTTGTAGCCCCTCGGYCAGACGCTGAAGATCGACTTCCGGATCGCCCGACAACGTGATATCGAGGTCGGCGTGCCGGCCGTCGTTGATCAGTTTGAAGCCGATGCTTGCCTGCTGCACCTGCCCGGCCTGACGCACCTTGGCGTGGTTGAAGCGCACGAAGGCCGACGATTCGGCGGCGTAGCTGAGGGTGAACTGCTCAGGCGTGCGCAGTGCATCGCGCAGCCAGTCGACCAAGGCCTTGAACGAATCGGCCTGGTTTTTTGAAGTGCTCGTGGACGTACTCATCAGGCATCTCCCCCAAACACATCAACGTTGCTGAACACACAGGCCGGCGACGCATGGCCGACACGGATCACCTGGTTCGGTTCGCCCTTGCCGCAGTTCGGCGTCCCCAGCACCTTGAAGGTGCTGACGTCACCGACGGCGCGCAGGCTCTTCCAGAATTGCGCGGAAATCGCCCGGTAGTTCGGGTTCTTCACCACGCCTTTGAGTTCGCCGTTTTCGATCAACTGGCCCCATTCGCAACCGAACTGGAATTTGTTGCGCGCATCGTCGATGGACCACGAACGGTTGGTGCTCATCAAAATGCCGTGCTCGATGTTGCCGATCAGTTGCTCAAGCGGCTGATCGCCGGGCTCGATGTTGAGGTTGGCCATGCGGTCGATCGGCGGACGGTTCCAGCCGCAGGCGCGGCTGTTGGCCACGCCGTCGAGGCTGGCCCGGAACTGCGAGAGCGCGCCGCCCAATGGTCGCAGCAGCAAACCTTGCTTGATCAGGAATTGCTTGCTGGCGGCGGTGCCTTCGTCGTCATGGCCGTAGCTGGCGAGCTGTTCGGGGATGTCCGGGTCGAATGTCACGTTGAGCAGTTCGGAGCCGTATTGCAGGCGGCCGAAGTCTTGCGCCTTGACGAAACTGGTGCCGGCGTAATTGCGCTCGTCGCCCAGGATGCGGTCCAGTTCCAGCGGGTGACCGATGGACTCGTGGATCTGCAGCATCATCTGGTCGGGCATCAGCAACAGGTCGCGCGGGCCTTGCGGGGTGTTCGGTGCCAGCAGCAATTGCAACGCCTGGTCGGCGACTTTCGGGCCGGCGCCGATCAGGCCGCAGCGGCTGATCACATCAAAGCCGCCCTGCTGACCGAAATTCTCGCGGCCGAGGGTGCGGGTCTGGCTGTCGCTACCGTCGTAGGCGGTGACGTCCATGCTCGGGTAGACGAAGCGCTGGGCCTGGCGCAGTTCGGCGCCGGCGCTGTTGAGGTAGATCTGCTCGACGTTGGTGATACCGATGCTCGCCTGCCAGTTCACCAGGCGTTCGTCCTTGGGCACGGCGGCAGATTCGGCGCCGAGCAGTTGGTAGCAATCGCTGAGAGACGGGAAGGGTTGGTCGAGGCTCGGCGAGAAATAGTCGGCGCGCTCGCTGGAAACCGCTTGCTCACGCAAGTCGAGGAGGGCGTGTGGCTTGAGTCGACGGGCTTGTTGCTCGGCCTTCTCCAGCGCGGCTTGCAGCCCGGACTGGGACAAGTCGTTGGTCGCGGCATAGGCTTCGACGCCGTTGACCCGAACGGTCAGCATCGCACCTTCGTCCCGGCTCAGGCTCGGTGGTTCGGCGACGTTCTTGCGCACTGAAAGATACTGACCGGATTCGCGAACATAACGCAGCGAAAAGAATTCAGCGCCCGTGCGCAACGCAGCGAAGCGCTGCTTGAGCTGGGGGTGGAAATCGAACATTCGGGAACCTCCTTGGTATGGAGTGGCGGCGAATCGGTGTTGCGAGGGGGGGAAACGTTTGCGTGGCGCTAGATTAGGCCTGCGTGGGGGGTAGGATCAAGTGAAGAGCGGTGTAGGAAGAGTTGAGGTTGGGTGAGTCAGGAATTTATCTATTGCTTGGGCGGACGCTTTCGCGGGCAAGCCTCGCTCCTACAGGGCGAATGCGATTCCCTGTAGGAGCGAGGCTTGCCCGCGAAGGCCGCGCCTCGGTGTTACGGCTTACTGAGCGCTCACATCCCGCAACGGCTTGCCCTTCACCGGTGCACCGCCGGCCACGTAGTACTTGGCCTTGCTGCGCGGCAATGGTTTGCGACCGCGGATCTTGTCGGCGATTTTCTCGGCCATCATGATCGTTGGTGCGTTCAGGTTGCCGGTGGTGATGATCGGCATGATCGAAGCATCGACCACGCGCAGGCCTTGCATGCCATGCACACGACCTTCGCCATCGACCACGGCCATTTCGTCGGTGCCCATCTTGCACGAGCAGGACGGGTGGAACGCGGTTTCGGCGTGCTCACGGATGAACTTGTCCAGCTGCTCGTCGGTTTGCACGTCGATGCCGGGGCTGATTTCGCGACCACGGAAGGCATCCAGCGCCGGCTGTTGCATGATTTCACGGGTCAGGCGGATGCCATCGCGGAATTCCTGCCAGTCCTGCTCGGTAGCCATGTAGTTGAACAGGATGCTCGGGTATTCGCGCGGATCCTTGGACTTGGCCTGGATGCGACCGCGGCTTGGCGAACGCATGGAACCCATGTGTGCCTGGAAGCCGTGCTCTTTCACGCCGTTGCTGCCGTTGTAGTTAATCGCTACCGGCAGGAAGTGATACTGGATGTTCGGCCATTCGAATTCCGGGCGGGTACGAATGAAACCGCCGGCTTCGAACTGGTTGCTGGCGCCGATGCCGGTGCCGTTGAACAGCCACTCGGCACCGATGGCCGGCTGGTTGTGCAGGAGCAGCGACGGGTACAGCGAGACCGGTTGGGTGCAGGCGTATTGCAGGTACAACTCGAGGTGATCCTGCAGGTTTTCACCGACGCCCGGCAGGTCGTGGACCACCGGAATATCAAGCTTTTTCAGCAGTTCGGCCGGGCCGACACCGGAGCGTTGCAGGATCTGCGGCGACGCGATGGCGCCGGAGCACAGCAACACTTCTTTGCGGGCACGGACTTCAACGCGTTCTTCGGCGGCACCGATCAGGTAACGCACGCCGACTGCACGCTTGCCTTCGAACAGAATCTTGTCGGTCAGGGCGTGGGTGACGATGGTCAGGGTCGAACGCTTCTTGGCGATGTCCAGGTAACCGCGAGCGGTACTGGAGCGACGGCCTTTCGGCGTCACGGTGCGGTCCATCGGGCCGAAACCTTCCTGCTGGTAACCGTTCAAGTCTTCGGTACGCGGGTAACCGGCCTGCACGCCTGCTTCAACCATCGCGCTGAACAGCGGGTTGTTGCCGGCTTTGGGCGTGGTCACGCTGACCGGACCGTCGCCACCGTGGTAGTCGTTCGGGCCGATGTCACGGGTTTCCGCCTTGCGGAAATACGGCAGGCAGTCGAGGTAAGTCCAGTCTTCCAGGCCTGGCAGTTTCGCCCAGTTGTCGTAGTCCATGGCGTTGCCGCGGATGTAGCACATGCCGTTGATCAGCGAAGAACCACCCAGGCCCTTGCCGCGACCGCATTCCATCCGGCGACCGTCCATGTGTGGCTCTGGATCGGTTTCGTACGCCCAGTTGTAGCGACGACCTTGCAGCGGGAACGCCAAAGCCGCCGGCATTTGTGTGCGGAAATCCAGACGGTAATCCGGGCCGCCCGCTTCGAGCAGCAGGACGGTGACGCCTTCGTCTTCAGTCAGACGGGTCGCCAGGGTGTTACCGGCGGAGCCGGCACCGATGATGATGTAATCGAATACTTGGGACATTGAATGCACCCTCTTTGAAGTTGGTCAGGTCGCGGTCGCGGATTTGTCACTTACTGTGGCGAGGGAGCTTGCTCCCGCTCGGCTGCGCAGCAGTCGCAAATCAGCGACCGTGTTCTGTCTGAATGAGCGCTGAACCTGAAGTTGGGGCTGCTTCGCAGCCCAGCGGGAGCAAGCTCCCTCGCCACAAAGGCCCCAGCTTCAGGTTCGCGTCAGATCAGAAAACCGAGGCGTAATCGCCCAGTTCGACCTGTACCGATTTGATGCGTGTGAAGTTGTTCAGCGAGCTGATGCCGTTCTCACGGCCCACGCCCGACTGCTTGTAGCCGCCGACCGGCATCTTGGCGTCGGACTCGCCCCAGGCGTTGATCCAGCAGATACCGGCTTCCAGTTGATGAATCACGCGGTGCGCGCGGTTCAGGTCTTTGGTAACAACGCCGGCAGCCAGACCGAAGTCGGTGTCGTTGGCGCGACGGATCACTTCTTCTTCGGTTTCGTAGGTCAGGATGCTCATCACCGGGCCGAAGATTTCTTCGCGCACGATGGTCATCTCGTCGGTGCAGTCGGTGAACACGGTCGGAGCCACGAATGCGCCTTTGGCGAATTCGCCGTCGGTCAGACGAGCGCCGCCGCACAGCAGGCGAGCACCTTCTTCCTTACCTTTGGCGATGTAACCCAGCACGCTTTCCATGTGGGCGAAGCTGACCAGCGGGCCGAAGTTGGTGTTTTCGTCTTCCGGGTTGCCAACGCGGATGCGCGCAACGCGCTCAACGATCTTGGCTTCGAACGCGGCTTTCAGGTGGCTCGGGACGAACACGCGAGTGCCGTTGGTGCAGACCTGACCGGAGCTGTAGAAGTTGGCCATCATCGCGGTGTCGGCGGCGCGATCGAGGTCGGCGTCGTCGAAAATGATCAGCGGGGATTTGCCGCCCAGTTCCATGGTCACGTCTTTCAGCGTGGAGGCGGAAGCGCTGGCCATGACTTTCTTGCCGGTGTCGGTGCCGCCGGTGAAGGAGACTTTTTCGATGCGTGGGTGTTCGGTCAGCCAGGTGCCGACTTCACGGCCGCTGCCGGTCAACACGTTGAACACACCAGCCGGCAGGCCGGCTTCGGTGTAGATCTCGGCCAGTTTCAGGGTGGTCAGCGAGGTGACTTCGCTTGGCTTGAAGATCATCGCGTTACCGGCCGCCAGGGCTGGAGCGGATTTCCACAGGGCGATCTGGATCGGGTAGTTCCACGCGCCGATACCGGCCACGATGCCCAGTGGCTCGCGACGAGTGTAGACGAAAGAAGTGGTGCGCAGTGGAATCTGCTCGCCTTCGATGGCCGGTACCAGACCTGCGTAGTATTCCAGCACGTCAGCGCCGGTGACGATGTCGACGTAACGGGTTTCGGAGTACGCCTTGCCGGTGTCCAGGGTTTCCAGGGCGGCCAGTTCATCGTTGCGCTCGCGCAGGATGTCGACGGCACGACGCAGGATGCGCGAACGCTCCATGGCGGTCATCGCGGCCCAGATTTTCTGGCCCTTTTCGGCACTGACCACTGCACGCTCGACGTCTTCCTTGGTCGCACGCTGTACTTTTGCGAGGACTTCACCGTTAGCCGGGTTGATGGCTTCGAAGGTGGCGTCGCTGCTGGCGTCACTGTAGCCGCCGTCGATGTAGAGTTTTTGCAGTTCGAAACGGGCCATAAAGTCCTCGCAAGTGCATAAGTTGGTTGGCGTTAACCACTGGGACGTGCCGTGTAGCGTTGGCGACGCTGATCAGTGGCGTTCAGGGGCTGAGCGGTTTTATGTGTGCTCTAACTCACCTGCTTGGCCAATTGGATATCCATGTATTCGTAAGCGATTCTTTGCGCCTGCTCGGTGTCGAAAGCATCTCCCGACAGCGCGCCGCGCAACCACAAACCGTCAATGAGGGCTGCCAGGCCCCGGGCGGCGCTGCGCGCTTGATCAAGCGGCAACGCACGGCGGAACTGGCAGCACAGGTTGGAATACAGACGGTGATCGTTGATCCGCTGCAACCTGTGCAAAGACGGCTGGTGCATGCTGGTGGCCCAGAAGGCCAACCAGGTTTTCATTGCCGGGCCATTGACCTGGCTGGCGTCGAAGTTGCCTTCGATAATCACCTGCAGATGCGCCCGTGGGCTGTCATCTGCCATCGCCTGACGGCGTGCGGTGACGTTCTCGCTGAGGACGCTCATCAGATACCGCATCGTGGCGGCGATCAGGCCATTCTTGTCCTGAAAATAGTGACTGATGATGCCATTCGAGACACCGGCCAAACGGGCGATCAGCGCAATGCTGGCGTCCCCCATGCCGACCTGATCGACGGCCTGTAGCGTGGCTTCGATCAATTGCTGGCGGCGGATGGGTTGCATACCGACCTTGGGCATCTTGCACATCTCCTTAGGCCTCCCGGTGGACGAAATACGCCTACCGGATTGAGGGCCAGTCTATTTTGTTTTGATTGAACGTTCAATCAACAAAGAATAAGATCTGCGACAATTCGTCGCTGCTTACAGATTTTTCCTACGTGTAAATGACGATAAACCGACATCCAAAAATGCTCGAAACCCATACGCAGACGCGTTCCAGGGGTTTCGGGCTTTTTTCGGGGTGTCTTTATATCACCCGCCGGTCGGCTGCCAACTAATCGATTGGTCGGGTACCGCGTTGCCTTGTGTTCTTCTCTCGCACTGCCCGGAGCATCTGTGCCATGAGTTCTGCCTCTCTAATAAAGACCCCACCCGAGAAGGTGATGGTCAACGGTTGGGTGTTCTACACCTCTACCGCGCTGATCCTGCTGTTGACCGCCATTCTGATCGTCGCCCCGCAAGAGGCCGGCAGAATGCTCGGTATTGCCCAGGCCTGGTTGTCCCGCAGCTTCGGCTGGTACTACATGGTGGTGATCGCCGCCTATCTGGTTTTTGTCGTCGGCCTGGCGTTTTCGTCTTACGGCAAGCTCAAGTTGGGCAGCAAGGACGATACCCCGGATTTCAGCTACGGCGCCTGGGCGGGGATGCTGTTCTCGTCGGGTATCGGCATCTCGCTGTTGTACTTCGGTGCGTCCGAGCCGCTGGACCATTACTTCAACCCGCCGGAAGGCGTCGCCGGCAGCAACCTTGCCGCACGTCAGGCAGTGCAGCTGACGTTCCTGCATTGGGGCCTGCATGGCTGGGCGATCTACGCCTTGGTCGGCCTGGCCGTGGCGTACTTTGCTTACCGTCATAACCAGCCGTTGGCCTTGCGTTCGGCGCTTTATCCGTTGGTCGGCGAGCGTTGGGTCAAAGGCGCGGCCGGTCATGCGGTGGACGGTTTCGGCATGTTCGTGACCCTGCTGGGGCTGGTGACGAACCTGGGGATCGGTTCGCTGCAAGTCTCGTCGGGGTTGGAAAACCTGTTCGGCATGGCGCACAGCAACACCAACTTGCTGATCGTGATCATCGTGATGAGCACCGTGGCGACCATCGCAGCGGTGTCCGGCGTGGAAAACGGCATTCGCCGTCTGTCCAACCTGAACATCGTGCTGTTCAGCGGTCTGCTGATTTTCGTGCTGTTGTTCGGCCCGACCCTGCACCTGCTCAACGGCTTTGTGCAGAACATCGGTGACTACCTCAATGGCGTGGTGCTGAAGACCTTCGACCTCTACGTGTATGAAGGCGACAGTGAGAAGTCTGACCGCTGGCTGGGCCTGTGGACCCTGTTCTACTGGGCCTGGTGGATTTCCTGGGCGCCATTTGTAGGCATGTTCATCGCGCGTATTTCCCGTGGTCGCACGGTGCGTGAGCTGGTCGCCGGCGTGCTGCTGATTCCGCTGGGTTTCACCCTGGCATGGCTGTCGATCTTCGGTAACTCGGCCCTGGACCTGGTGATGAACCATGGGGCGGTGGAGCTCGGGAAGACGGCGCTGGAACAGCCATCGATGGCGATCTACCAGTTGCTTGAGCATTACCCGGCGTCGAAAGTTGTCATTGGCGTGTCGATTTTTGTCGGTTTCGTGCTGTTCCTGACCCCGGCGGACTCCGGCGCGGTGATGATGGCCAACCTTTCGTGCAAGGGCGGCAACGTCGACGAAGACGCGCCGCACTGGCTGCGGATTTTCTGGTCGGTGGTGATCACCCTGGTGACCATCGGTCTGCTGTTCGCCGGTAACTTCGAAGCCATGCAAACCATGGTGGTGCTGGCAGGGCTGCCGTTCTCGGTGGTGCTGGTGTTCTTCATGTTCGGTTTGCACAAGGCCATGCGCCAGGACGTGCAGATCGAACAGGAGCAAGCGGAGCTGGCGGCGCGTGGTCGTCGTGGTTTCAGCGAGCGTCTGACCCAGCTGGATTTGCAGCCGAATCAGTCGATTGTTCAGCGTTTCATGGACAAACAAGTCAGCCCGGCGCTGGAAGAGGCCGTGGTTCAACTGCGTGGCAAGGGCCTGAACGTGCAAACGTTGCTGGGTAAAGCCAAGCGTTGCATGGGCCTGCGGATCGAGATGGAAGAGGGCAACCCTTTTGTCTACGAAGTGAGCCTGGACGGTTATCTGGCGGCGGCGAGTGAAGCGGTGTCGGCCGAAAGTGCCGATGAACCGCGCGCACGTTACTACCGCGCTGAGGTGTACCTGCACAACGGCAGCCAGGACTATGACTTGATGGGCTTCACTCAGGATCAGATCACCCGTGACGTGCTCGATCAGTTTGAAAGCCATCGGCAGCTGCTAGGCCGGGTTTATAGCTGAGGTTTGAGGTGATGCGGTGCAGTGAATGCACCGCATCTCCATTGTGGCGAGGGAGCTCGCTCCCGTTCGGCTGCGAAGCAGTCGTAGATCCTGGTTACGCGATCTATCTGAAATACCGTGGTGTCTGGATTGGGGTCGCTCCGCAACCCAGCGGGAGCAAGCTCCCTCGCCACAGTTGTCGGTATTCCAGACCTGATATCTGCACAAACAAAAACGCCGCGATCATCTCGCGGCGTTTTTGTGTCTGCTGTCTTGCTTACCCCAGGTTCTTGCCGAGCAGCGCGTGGTACAGCTCGCTGTCGCCCAGGATCCCGACCACTTTGTTGTTGTCGTGCAGCACCAGCTTGTTGCCGGTCTGGTAACGAATCTGCAGCGCATCGCGCATGCCGATGTTGGAGTCCACCAGCGTTGGTCGACGGCCCAGGGCTTCAACCGCTTGCCCAGGTATCCATTTCTGCAGATCCAGGCTCGAGCCGTTCTGGCGCGCGCCTTTGATGGTGTTGCCTTCGGCCAGGTCCAGCCACGAATCGCCGCCCGGATCCAGGCACACCGAACCGTTGATGCGTTTGCAGTTGTCCAGGGTGCGCATCAGGCTGCGACCACACAATACGTTCAGCGGATTGGTGTGGGCGACGAAGGTGCGCACGTAATCGTCCGCAGGGTTCAGGACGATTTCTTCCGGCACGCTGTACTGGATGATCCGGCCGTCTTTCATGATCGCGATACGGCTGCCCAGCTTCAGGGCTTCATCGAGGTCGTGGCTCACGAAGACGATGGTCTTGCTCAGCTTGTTTTGCAGTTCCAGCAGTTCATCTTGCAGGCCTTGGCGAATCAGCGGGTCGAGGGCCGAGAACGGTTCGTCCATCAGCAGGATGTCGGCGTCCATCGCCAGCGCACGGGCCAGGCCGACACGCTGCTGCATGCCGCCGGAGAGCTCATTGGGTTTCTTGTTGCGCCACTGGGTCAGGCCCACCAGCTCAAGCTTCTCGTCCACCAGTTTGCGGCGTTCTTTCTCGGGGCGACCCTGCATTTCCAGACCGAAGCTGATGTTCTCGCGCACCGTCAGCCAAGGCATCAGGGCGAACTTCTGGAACACCATCGCGATGCGCTTGGTGCGCATCATCTTCAGTTCCGCCGGGGTGCAGGACGCGATGTCGATCTGCCGGCCTTCGTGTTCGACGAACAACTTGCCACGGCTAACGGTGTTGAGGCCGTTGATGCAGCGCAACAGGCTGGATTTGCCGGAGCCGGACAAACCCATCAGTACGCAGATTTCACCTTTCTCGATGTCCAGGCTGGCCTTTTCGACACCGACGATTTGCCCGGTCTTTTTCAGAATCTCGTTGCGGGTCATGCCCTGGTCGAGCAGTTTGAGAGCGGCGCGTGGATCTTTGGAGAAGATCACGTCCACGTCTTCGAAGCGAATAATGCTCATGCGTCACCCCCTACTTTGGCTTCGGGTTGTTTGCAGATACGGTCGAGCATGATCGCCAGCAATACGATCGCCAGGCCTGCTTCGAAGCCCAGTGCGATATCAGCAGTGTTCAGTGCGTTGACCACAGGTTTGCCCAGGCCGTCGGCGCCCACCAGTGCCGCAATCACCACCATCGACAACGACAGCATGATGCACTGGGTGATACCGGCCGCGATGCTTGGCATGGCGTGGGGCAGTTCGATGCGCGAGAGCAACTGACGGCGCGAGCAGCCAAAGGCTTTGCCGGCGTCCATCAGTTCGTCCGGAACATCGCGGATACCCAAGTAGGTCAGGCGGATGGGCGCGGCAATCGCGAACACCACCGTCGAGATCAGACCCGGGACCACACCCAGACCGAAGAGGGTCAGGGTAGGAATGAGGTACACGAAAGTCGGTACGGTCTGCATCAGATCGAGCACCGGCCGCATCAGTGTGTAGAACATCGGTTTGTGCGCGGCGACGATACCCAACGGCACGCCGATCACTACGCAGACCAGGGTGGCGAACAACACCTGGGCGAGGGTTTCCATGGTTTCCTGCCAGTACCCCAGATTGAGGATCAGCAGGAAGGAGGCGATGACGAAAACGGTCAGGCCCCATTTGCGTTGGATGAAATGTGCCAGTAGTGCGATGAGGCCGATCAATGCCAGCGGGTTGAACCAGGTCAGCGCAAAAGTCACGCCGTGGATCATCGTTTCCAGTGACACGGCGATGGCGTCGAAGGTGCTGGCGCCGTGTTGCGTCAACCATTCAACGAAGCTCGCGATGTACTGGCCTAAGGGTATTTTCTGATCAATCAGCATGGTAGTGAACGTCCGCATGCAAGGAAATAAACAGCCCGGGCAGGCGAGCCTGCCCGGCGTAAGCGATTACTGCGCGAGCTTGGCTTTCACGGCCTCCAGGCCTGGTTTACCGTCAATGGTGGTCACGCCAGCGAGCCAGGTATCGAGCACCTGTGGGTTCTTTTTCAGCCAGGCCTTGGCGGCCGCTTCAGGCTTCATCTTGTCGTCCAGGATGTTGCCCATCAGCGTACTCTCCATGTCGACGGTGAACTCCAGGTTTTTCAGCAGTTGGCCGACGTTGCTGCACTCTTGGGTATACCCCTTGCGAGTGTTGGTCGCAACGGTGGCAGCACCGAAATCCGGGCCGAAGAAGTCATCGCCACCGGTCAAGTACTGAATCTTGAAACGTTTGTTCATCGGGTGCGGTGCCCAGCCGAGGAACACCACGGCGGTGTCGCGTTTTTGCGCACGGTCGACTTGCGACAACATGCCCGCTTCGCTGGATTCGACGACTTTGAAACCGGCGGTTTTGAGACCGAAGGCGTCTTTGTCGATCATGCTCTGGATCAGACGGTTGCCGTCGTTGCCTGGCTCGATACCGTAGATCTTGCCGTCGAGTTCTTTCTTGAACTTGGCGATGTCGGCAAAGTCATGCAGCCCTTTGTCGTACAGCGCTTGTGGTACGGCGAGGGTGTATTTGGCACCTTTGAGGTTGGTGCGCACGGTTTCCACTGTGCCGGCATCCCGATAGGCCTTGATGTCGTTTTCCATGGTCGGCATCCAGTTACCCAGGAACACGTCCATGTTCTTGCCGTCGGCCAGGGACTTGTAGGTCACCGGCACGGAAATCATCGTGGTCTTGGTCTTGTAGC
>NZ_JBFTMK010000036.1:0-41728 GCF_056396965.1 Pseudomonas sp. 05N434 | reverse complement strand
CTGCGGCGGCAGGCGGCGCAATCGATCAATAAATCGGCAATCAACTGTGCTGCACTCTGCTGACGGGCCAGGCGTTGGGCCTGCTGATCGGCGATCAGGCGTTCCAATTGTTCGCGGGAGTTTTCCAGCAGCAGCGCGAGGCTTTCATACAGTCGGCGTTCGCCATCTTCCGGCGGCGCGACGCTGTCGAACCGCACCAAGGCATGCAAGCCCAACCG
Organism: Pseudomonas sp. 05N434; assembly: GCF_056396965.1. Classification (NCBI taxonomy): domain Bacteria; kingdom Pseudomonadati; phylum Pseudomonadota; class Gammaproteobacteria; order Pseudomonadales; family Pseudomonadaceae; genus Pseudomonas; species Pseudomonas sp. 05N434. Next base: position 41,510 of record NZ_JBFTMK010000036.1, on the reverse strand, counting down.
CGCCAGGGCTTCACGCCAATCCGGTTCGCGCTGCTGGGCGCTGCTGACAAAATTCAGTACTGGCAGCAGCGGTTTGCCGCAACTGGCCAGCACTTGCAGTTCGTCGCGGTACTTGGCCAGCACTGGCTCCCGAGCGTCGATCACATAGAGGCCGGCGTCGGAGGCGAGCAATTGTCGCAACACCTTGGCTTCCTGTTCGAAGCGCTGCCGGGCTTCGCTGCCCTCAAGGAAGCGCGCCAGCCGCGCCGGGCCGTCGAGGCGTTCGCCGGGCCGTTCCAGGCGCTCGAGGTAGTCGAGCAGGGCGATGGCGTCTTCCAGGCCCGGCGTGTCGAACAGATCGAGCAACGGCTCGCCGTCTACCGACAATCGCGCGCCTTCGACGTGGCGCGTGGTGCTGGGGCGATGGGAGACTTCGCCGAAGCCGACATCCCGCGTCAGCGTTCGCAGTAACGAGGTTTTGCCGACGTTGGTGTGGCCGACCACGGCGAGTTTCAATGGCCGTTTCCAGGCATCAGTCATGACCCGTCTCCAGCCAGCTCAACGGCGCGCAATCGGCGAATGGCAAGTCCAGTTGTTGCAGCGCAACGTGCCAGTCGCCCAGGCGTTCGGCATCCAGCGCTTCGCCGGGCGGCGCTTGCAGCAGCCACACGCGGGTAGCCGTAGCACTGCGAGCCAGTTCGGCAATCAGCGCGAGGCTGCCACGGTCCGGCGAACGCCGTGGATCGCAGGCGATGGCCAGGCGGGCCGGGGGAAAGCGACTCAGCTGTTCAAGCAGTTTGTGCCGGGATTCGCGGCTGTCGAGGATGCCGGCGTCGTTGACGCTTTTCGGCAGCTGCGGTGGCCAGGGGCGTTGATCGTCCAGCTCGATGGCCACCAACAGTGCGCCATCGCTTTGCAGGTCGCTGGCCGCGTTTTCAACCCGGTGAAGTTGCTCAGGMGCGGCATCGCTAATACCCAGGCGTTCGCTGGTGGGCATCAGCCGTTCGCGCAGTTGGGCGTAACCTGGCAGGTTCAAGTCCAGATGCAAGGCTGCCTGGCCGGTTTTCCAGCGCCACCGGCAGAACAATGCGAGCAGCAAACGCGGTAACACGCCGTACACCAGCAGCACGCCCACCAGCCACGCCGCCCAGGCCTGGCGGGCGCTTTCGATGTTCAGCGCGGCATCGCCGCTGGCGCGGATCATCTCCACGCTGGGCACACTGAAACCGAGCAAGGCCGGCAGGGCGCCGAGGGCATGGGTCATGGCGACGAAGGTGTCGGCGCCGAGAATGGTGGTCTCCCAGACGAAGCCATAGCGCCGGGTCGCCATCAGCGTCAGCAGCATCACCAAGGCACTGAGCATCGCCAACAACCACAAGCCGTTGACCAGCACACCCAACGCCCACCGATTGAGTTTCTGCCGTTGCAGCAACAGCAGCAGGGCCGGCGCCAGTTGCGCGGCGTTGGCATCGCGGGCGAGTTTTTCACTGAGCCACAACCACAAGCGTCCGAGGGCGGCGCCCTGTTCGCCGGCGAACACCAGGCCCAGGGCCCAGCTCAATAGCAGAATCAGGTTCAGCCCCAGCAGGCTGCCCAAGGCCCAGAACACATTGACCGGGGTCTGGCCGTCGCCCAGCGCGGCAAACGCCAGGCCAGCGCCACTGATCACGGCCAGCACGGCGAGCACGATCAACGCCAGTCGCGCGCCTTGCAGCCAGTGTTTGAGGGCGCGGGTCTGCCCGTCGCGCTCGGCCAGCCACCGGGCGCGGCATTGAATACGCGTCGGCAGGTCGCCGCCGGCGCTACGGGCGACTCGGTTGGCTTCCAGATCATCCAGGGGGCCGGCGTGTTCTTCACGCAGGCGTATGGTTTCGCTCAGCCAGAGGTTTTGCAGGGGCGTCAGTTCAGTCACGCGGCATCCCGTCGCTTCATTGAGCGATGAGCATAACCGCTGTGACGCTTATCGGGGTAAGGGAGGCTCTGGTATCCTCGCCGGCATGACTAAATCACTCCCCCTCAGCCTGATCGCAGCCCTCGGTGAAAACCGTGTGATCGGCGTCGACAACAGCATGCCCTGGCACTTGCCGGGGGACTTCAAATACTTCAAGGCCACCACCCTCGGCAAGCCGATCATCATGGGGCGCATGACCTGGGATTCCCTCGGTCGTCCGCTGCCGGGCCGGTTGAACATCGTGGTCAGTCGCCAGGTGGATTTGCAGCTGGAAGGCGCGGAGGTTTATCCGTCACTGGAGGCGGCCGTGGTTCGCGCCGAGGAATGGGCGCTGGAGCAGGGTGCCAATGAGTTGATGTTAATTGGTGGTGCGCAGTTGTATGCGCAAGGTCTGGAGCAGGCCGATCGGCTATACCTGACGCGCGTGGCGCTGAGCCCGGAAGGGGATGCGTGGTTTCCGGAGTTTGATGTGAACCAGTGGAAGCTGGTGTCGAATGTTCCGAATCCGGCAGAAGGCGATAAGCCGGCGTACAGCTTTGAGGTGTGGGAGCGCACATAGATCATTCCCACGCTCTGCGTGGGAATGCAGCCCGTGACGCTCGGCGTCACTGGACGCGGAGCGTCCCTTGAGGCATTCCCACGCGGGAGCGTGGGAACGATCAGTGCGGGCTAAGCGTGAGCCAACTCCGAATGCTCATCCGCATCCAACAGCGCTTTATCCGTCTGCTGCATGATCTGGCTGGTGATCGCCCCAGCGGTGATCGAGCCACTGACGTTCAACGCCGTGCGACCCATGTCGATCAGCGGTTCAACGGAAATCAGCAACGCCACCAGTGACACCGGCAAACCCATGGCCGGCAACACGATCAGCGCGGCGAAGGTTGCACCGCCACCAACCCCGGCCACCCCGGCCGAACTCAGCGTCACRATCSCSACCAACGTCGCGATCCACARMGGGTCCAGCGGGTTGATGCCCACGGTTGGCGCAACCATCACCGCCAGCATTGCCGGGTACAGACCGGCACAGCCGTTCTGGCCAATGGTCGCGCCAAACGAGGCAGCGAAACTGGCGATGGACTGTGGAATACCCAAACGGCTGGTCTGGGCTTCGATGCTCAGCGGAATGGTGGCGGCGCTGGAGCGGCTGGTGAAGGCGAACGTCAGCACCGGCCAGATCTTGCGGAAGAAGCGCAACGGGTTGATCCCGGCGGCCGACACCAGCACGCCATGGACCACAAACATCAGGCCCAGGCCGATGTAGGACACCACCACGAAACTGCCGAGCTTGATGATGTCTTGCAGGTTGGAGCCGGCGACCACTTTGGTCATCAGCGCCAACACGCCGTATGGGGTCAGCTTCATCACCAGGCGCACCAGACGCATCACCCAGGCTTGCAGGGTGTCGATGGCGTTGATCACTTTCTGACCTTTTTCGACATCATCCTTGAGCAGTTGCAGCGCCGCGACCCCAAGGAATGCGGCGAAGATCACCACACTGATGATCGACGTCGGTTTGGCGCGAGCGAGGTCGGCGAACGGGTTCTGCGGGATGAACGACAACAACAGTTGCGGCACATTCAGGTCGGCGACCTTGCCCGCATAGTCGGTCTGGATGGTTTGCAGACGCGCCATTTCCTGGGTGCCGGCGACCAGACCTTCGGCGGTGAGGCCGAACAGGTTGGTCAGGCCGATACCGATCAGCGCCGCGATGGCGGTGGTGAACAGCAGCGTGCCGATGGTCAGGAAACTGATCTTGCCCAGCGACGAAGCGTTGTGCAGACGGGCCACGGCACTGAGGATCGAGGCGAACACCAGCGGGATCACGATCATTTGCAGCAACTGCACATAACCGTTGCCCACCAGATCGAACCAGCCGATCGAGGCTTTCAGCACCGGGTTGCCCGCACCATAAATCGTGTGCAGGGCGATACCGAATACCACGCCCAGCACCAGCGCCAGCAACACCTTTTTCGCCAGGCTCCAGGTGGTGTGACGGGTTTGCGCCAGGCCAAAGAGCAAGGCGAGGAACACCAGCAGATTGAGGATCAGCGGCAGATTCATAGAGGCTCCATAGACTTGTGCCAGCCACCTTCGTGTGTGACTGCGAACCGGTGAGCCTAACAGCTTGATATGTAATGATTTAATATCAAAAACAGCGGTCAACTGTCGTTTTTGGAATAAGCCAATGCCGCTATAAGGAATGCCGCTGACGGAATCAGGATGCAAGCGGTCGCGGGCAGGCGAGGATTGTCACACTTATTTGTTAGCGTCGATTTCTTTGAACCGGGGAGAAACGCCGATGAAGCTTGCACCGAAATTTCTTGCTGCTGCACTTGGATTGGGTTTGAGTCTTGGCCTTGCCGGCCAGGCGTTCGCTACCGACCTGAAGCACTGGCCAGCGGATCAGGCCAAGGCGCTGGACGCGATGATCGCGGCCAATGCCAACAAGGGTAACTTCGCGGTGTTCGACATGGACAACACCAGTTACCGCTACGACCTCGAAGAGTCATTGTTGCCGTTCATGGAAAACAAGGGCCTGATCACCCGCGAGAGCCTCGACCCCTCGCTGAAACTGATCCCGTTCAAAGACACCGCCGACCATAAGGAGAGCCTGTTCAGCTACTACTATCGTCTCTGCGAAATCGACGACATGGTCTGCTATCCATGGGTCGCCCAAGTGTTTTCCGGCTTCACGCTTCAAGAGCTCAAGGGCTACGTCGATGAGCTGATGGCGTCTGGCAAACCGGTGCCGAGCACTTATTACGACGGCGATGTGGTCAAGACCATCGACGTCCAGCCGCCGAAAGTCTTCACCGGCCAGGCCGAGCTCTACAACAAGCTGATGGAAAATGGCATTGAGGTCTACGTGATGACCGCTGCCTCCGAAGAATTGGTGCGCATGGTCGCTGCCGATCCGAAGTACGGCTACAACGTCAAACCGCAGAACGTGATCGGTGTGACCACGATGCTCAAGGACCGCAAGACTGGTGAACTGACCACGGCGCGTAAGCAGATCACTGCGGGCAAGTATGACGAGAAGGCCAACCTTGGCCTCGAGTTGACCCCGTACCTGTGGACTCCGGCAACCTGGATGGCCGGCAAACAAGCGGCGATCCTGACCTACATCGATGAATGGAAAAAGCCGGTCCTGGTGGGTGGTGATACGCCGAGCAGCGACGGTTACATGCTGTTCCACAGCGTCGACGTGTCCAAGGGCGGCATCCATTTGTGGGTCAACCGCAAAGACAAGTACATGACCCAGATTAACGGCATGATGGCCAAGCACGCAGCGGCCCAGGCGAAAGAAGGGTTGGCGGTGACGGCGGACAAGAACTGGGTGATCGTCAAACCGGAAGAGATTCAATAAGCGCTGTGATCTCGTTCCCACGCTCTGCGTGGGAACGATCAAAAAAATGCCCCGCACTTGGCGGGGCATTTTTTTGTTCGACGGTTAAGTATTACAGCCCGTCGAGCATCGCTTTGTTACGCACGGCACCCTTGTCGGCGCTGGTCGCCAACAGGGCATAGGCTTTCAGAGCGGTGGTCACTTTACGTGGACGCTTTTCCACCGGCTTCCAGCCTTTCTTGTCCTGCTCGACCCGGCGCGCGGCCAGTTCTTCGTCGCTGACCAACAGGTTGATCGAGCGGTTCGGAATGTCGATCAGGACCTTGTCGCCGTCCTGCACCAGACCGATCGCGCCACCGGCAGCGGCTTCTGGCGAAGCGTGGCCGATGGACAGGCCCGAAGTGCCGCCGGAGAAACGGCCGTCGGTCAGCAGGGCGCAGGCTTTGCCCAGGCCTTTGGATTTCAGGTAAGAGGTCGGGTAGAGCATTTCCTGCATGCCCGGGCCGCCTTTCGGGCCTTCGTAACGAATGATCACGATGTCGCCAGCCTTCACTTCGTCGGCGAGGATGCCGCGTACGGCGCTGTCCTGGCTTTCGAAGATCTTCGCGTTGCCTTCGAAGACGTGGATCGACTCGTCGACACCGGCGGTTTTCACCACGCAACCGTCCAGCGCGATGTTGCCGTACAGAACGGCCAGGCCGCCTTCTTTCGAGTAAGCGTGTTCGACACTGCGGATGCAGCCGTTTTCACGGTCGTCGTCCAGGGTTTCCCAGCGGGTCGACTGGCTGAACGCGGTTTGCGTCGGGATGCCCGCCGGGCCAGCCTTGAAGAAGTGATGCACCGCTTCGTCGTTGGTCTGGGTGATGTCCCACTTGGCGATACCTTCGGCCATGGTCTTGCTGTGTACGGTCGGCAGGTCGGTGTGCAACAGGCCGCCACGGGCCAGGGAGCCGAGGATGCTGAAGATCCCGCCGGCGCGGTGCACGTCTTCCATGTGGTACTTCTGGATGTTCGGCGCGACCTTGCACAGTTGCGGTACATGGCGGGAGAGGCGGTCGATGTCGCGCAGGTCGAAATCGATCTCGGCTTCCTGGGCCGCGGCCAGCAAGTGCAGGATGGTGTTGGTGGAACCGCCCATGGCGATGTCCAGGGTCATGGCGTTTTCGAACGCCTTGAAGTTGGCGATGTTGCGCGGCAACACCGACTCGTCGTTCTCGCCGTAGTAACGCTTGCACAGCTCGACGATGGTGCGGCCGGCTTGCAGGAACAGCTGTTCGCGGTCGCTGTGGGTGGCCAGGGTCGAACCGTTGCCCGGCAATGCGAGACCAAGGGCTTCGGTCAGGCAGTTCATCGAGTTGGCGGTGAACATGCCGGAGCAGGAACCGCAAGTAGGGCAGGCGCTACGCTCGTACTCGGCGACCTTCTCGTCAGAGGCGCTGGAGTCGGCGGCGATCACCATGGCGTCGACCAGGTCGAGACCGTGGCTGGCCAGTTTGGTCTTGCCGGCTTCCATCGGGCCGCCGGACACGAAGATTACCGGGATGTTCAGGCGCAAGGCGGCCATCAGCATGCCAGGGGTGATCTTGTCGCAGTTGGAAATGCAGACAATGGYGTCGGCGCAGTGGGCGTTGACCATGTATTCGACGGAGTCGGCGATGATCTCGCGGCTCGGCAGCGAATAGAGCATGCCGTCGTGGCCCATGGCGATGCCGTCATCCACGGCGATGGTGTTGAATTCTTTGGCTACGCCGCCGGCCCGTTCGATTTCACGTGCGACCAGTTGACCCAGATCCTTCAGGTGCACATGGCCCGGTACGAATTGGGTAAAGGAGTTGGCAATGGCGATGATCGGCTTCTTGAAGTCGTCATCTTTCATCCCCGTGGCGCGCCACAGTGCGCGAGCACCGGCCATGTTGCGACCGTGGGTGGATGTTTTCGAGCGGTAATCAGGCATGGAGCACTCCGGGCGGCAAATCAGGTATCAAAAGGGAAGTGAGCTTCTATTGACGTCTGGAACACTCAGAAATGGCCGTGTGTCCGGAAGTTGCCGATAACTTTGCGGGATCGCCGCGCGCTTCAGCTTGAGCTCATAAACCCGCCGGGGGATGACTGGCGATGAATCTCGCGATTCTACACCGCTGGCGTCAGGAGGGAATGCCGGAAAACGTTGATCCAGTGCTGACGGGGCGTGTGGGATGACGACTGGCAGGATTATTCGACGCTTGGGCTGGCTCCCGGGCTCTTGGCTCGGCTATGGATACGACTGTTGAGTACCAGCGCCACGCTGCTCAGGATGATAAAGCTGTATCCCAGCGTGGATTGCAGGTTGGCCGGGCTCAGGCTGATGAGCGCACTGATTAACCCGCCACAGATGAAAATCACCGTACTGCCGGCCGACGCCGAAGTTCCCGCATTTTCAGGGAACAGGCTCATGGCTTTGGACGTGGCGGCCGGTCGGGCAATGGTGGTGCCGGCGGTACAGATGAGCATCGGTACCAGGACGGTAATCGGGGACAATGCAAAGTGGCTTGAGAGGTAAAGCATGATCAGGCCGGACAGCAGGATCAGGCTCAGCCCGCTGATGACTTGATGGCCGGGACTGAGACGTTTACCCAGCAGCGTCGCAACCGTGCCGCCGACAATGTAGGCGCCGCCATAGACCAGCAGAATCAGCGAGAAGTCATAGGCCGACAGCTGGAGTTGATCCATGAAAATCAGCGGCGAAATCACTATGAAGGAAAAATGGCAGGCGAAAGCAAAGGCGGAAATCAGCCAGTAGGACAGAAAGTCGACATCGCACAAGACCCGGCGGTAGGGCTGGAAGATATTCGATAGCGCCCCGGTTGCCGCAGGCCGAGTGCTTTCGAGAAAAAAACAGGCCTTGAGCAGTACTATTCCAGCCAGTGCGATAAACACCACAAAGCTGCCCTGCCAGCCCAGCGTGGCTTGCAGGAACGTGCCGGCCAACGGTGAGACCGAGATGAAAACGCCGGTGGCAGTCACCATCAGGATCCGCAACCGGTCACGCTCCTCGCCCTCGAACAGGTCCTGGATCAATGCTTGTGACAGCACGAAACACCCGCAGCCGAGTGCCTGAATCACACGGAACAACAGGAAGTGAACATAGTCCGTGGTCAGCGTGCAGCCCACTGCACCCAGCATCGAGATGGTTATTCCAGCGAGCAACAGTCCTTTGCGCCCGATCACATCCGACAGCGGCCCGATCAGCAGTTGGGAGACCGCTATGCCGACGGCAAACAGACTGATCGACAGCGCAATGTCGGCGGGTGTGCTGCGAAAGTGTTCGGCGAGCGCCGGGAAAGAGGGCAGCAGGACATCCAGCGGGAACACGCCAAGCAGCACCATGGCCAACAACAGGCTGACCGCTCCCCGACGTTGTTTGACGGTCGCCGCGGATTGTCCTTCAGCCATCGATAAGCCCTGCCTTCATGAACAGTTGCTGGTTGGAGGGCAAGTCGAAGAAACCAGCCTTTTTTAACGCCTGAAGCGTTGCGCCAGCACCGGATCGCGCCCGTTGATGGGTGGCTTGGGGGCTGGTCAGTCCGCCAAGAATTTCCGTGATGGTGGTCTCGCCAAGACCCGCGCTGAGCAGGCTTTCGCGCATCCATCGCTCATCGGCTTCGAAGAACATCCGGATGATGTCCAGCAGCGCTTTGGCGACAAACGTGCGTTGAGGGCTGTTCAGCGTCAGCCACAGGTAATGGAACACTTCAGAGAAATAGCGACTATGGCGCGCCTCGTCCGCCAGATGATCCCTGAGCATTGCCTGGACGCTGGAAACCAGGTCGTTACGGCAGACATCGAGCAGTTCCTTGGCAATGATCGTCTCCGACACGAACCCGACGAGGAACCAGGCCAGCGCCCTGTATCTTTCCGGGGCGCCGTCAAGCAGGGCGTTCAATCGCATGATGCGGTGGGGCATGACCGGACGTCGGCTGATCCCGTAGAAACTGGCTACTTGCTCGGCAAGGCTGTTGGAAAACAGGGCGTGATAACCCTCGTCGGTATAAAGCTGAAGCGCGGCGGTCTTCATTCGTGCGGGAATGTGGACGTTCAGTTCATCATGGATGATGGTTTCCACGGAGCGGTTGACGATGCGGTGCTCAAGCAAGGTGGTGTAGTCGAGGAAGTACACCAGATGATTGGCCGACAACCGATGGATGACGGTTTGACCTGCCGCCTGGATAGCCGGGTGAGTCAGGTAAGCCAGGAAGCCTGGAGGAAACCAGTGGCGCGTTTCCAGTTGCTGTTCCAGGTCTGGTGGTAATAGATAGTCGTGTTCGCTGGTGCGCACTGACGCACGGGTATTCCAGTCGCCCAGGGTGTAACGATGAGCCCAGGACACGGGCTGCTCCAACGGGGCAATGATGGGAGTGGTCATTGTTGCGGCTCCCGACTGCTCAGAAGATCTTTCAATTCCTTGCACATCACTTGTCCGTCGCTGTAGCCACAGCCGACAAAAAACAAAGGTTGTTCCGCGCTGTTCTCGATCCCCAGCAAGACCTCGACCTGATCATCGGCCAGCGCCCCCGTCAGCCAGGTGTTCAACCCCAGTGCAGTGGCCACCAGTTGGAATGTTTGAGAAATATGCCCTGCTTCCACGAAGGCCATTCGGTAGGCTCGCGAGTGTTCATATTTCCACCACAGCTTGTCGAACCGACTGGTGATGAACAGGCCCACGGGCAGGTTGTTGATGAAGTGCTGTCCACACAGCAACTGCCCCAGTGGTGAGTCAGGTGTCGGGTTGACGAAACTCAAGGCGTGGTCGGTGGGGTGATAGGCGTAGAGCCCGGGTTTCAGGCCGCTGACGTTGTGTACATGAAGAAAGCCTTCGCAGGCATTCAGCCCGCCACCGGATGGGCTGCTGCGCCGGGCATCGAGACCTTCGACAAGGGTTTCGTCGACATCGTTTTCGCGCTCATGCAAGTAGCCAAGGGACAGGTAAAGCAGCGTGCCGATAGCTTCCAGTGAAACTGCTGCGTCCGTGAAGGTGCGGCAGGTTTTTCGGCCGATCAGGACGTTGGCAAGAGACCCTTCCGGCAGGCAGGAAGGCTTTGGCAGGCCAATCAGCTCCCGCGCCTGGCGTTCTGTGGGCCGGTTGCTCGGCGCAGGAGCGGCCAGCACTTCGGTGCAGTGATCCAGGTAGTGTCTGGACCATTCATGAATATCCTGAGGGACATGTTCGCAGGGGATGTTTTTGGTACCGATATGGAATATCTTCGACAGTTCATCCCAGCCCCATTCAACAGTACCTTGTATTGATGTTGTCAGTATTCCTGCGTTCAGGAGTTGAGCTCCTTGTCATTTGATAGTGAGTGTCACTTCGAGGTGACAACTCAATCATAGGCTTTAATGGGCTCTTATCAAGGGGAGATCAAGTAGGAATATTCCAGTAATTTTGTCGGAGCAGTCTTGGGGTTGGAGAAAGTTTGTAAGTTATATTCTTTCAAATCAAATGTGCAGGGAAACGTCCTGCAAGTTTGTAGGACTGCAAGAGTAAGACGATGGGGCGGGAGAGGAGATGTCGCAGCGTCAGAATGGCTGACGGAGAGCCTGTCGGCTCCCCGTCAAACCGGCGTACTCAGCTGTTTGGCAGCAGACGGCAGGTAATGCTCTTGATGTAGCGGGTTTCGGCAATGGCTGGGTGAACCGGGTGATCCGGGCCTTGTCCGCCGCGCTCCAGCATCTGGATGTTGCGGTCCAGGTGACGGGCGCTGGTCAGCAGGATGTTCTGCAAATCGTCTTCCGGCAGGTGCATCGAGCACGATGCGCTGACCAGGATGCCGTCCTTGCTGAGCAGGCGCATGGCTTGTTCGTTCAGGCGACGGTAGGCACCTTCACCGTTTTTCATATCTTTCTTGCGTTTGATGAATGCAGGAGGGTCGGCCACGATGACGTCGAAACGTTCTTCGCTGGCTTTCAGCTCTTTGAGGGCTTCGAACACGTCGCCTTCAATGCAGGTCATTTTTTCGGCGAAACCGTTCAGTGCGGCGTTGCGCTCGACGCCGTCGAGGGCGAAGGCCGACGCATCGAYGCAGAACACTTCACTGGCGCCGAAGGCGGCTGCTTGCACGCCCCAGCCGCCGATGTAGCTGTACAAGTCCAGCACGCGTTTGCCTTTGGCATAAGGTGCCAGACGCGCGCGGTTCATGCGGTGGTCATAGAACCAGCCGGTTTTCTGGCCCTGGATGACCGGCGCTTCGAACTTCACGCCGTTTTCTTCCAGCGCCACCCACTCCGGCACCAGGCCGAACACGGTTTCGACGTAACGGTTGAGGCCTTCGGCGTCTCGGGCTGCGGAGTCGTTCTTGAACAGGATGCCGCTTGGCTTGAGCACTTGGGTCAGGGCCGCGATCACGTCATCTTTGTGAGCTTCCATGGTCGCCGAAGCGATCTGGACCACCAGGATGTCGCCGAAACGGTCGACCACCAGGCCTGGCAGCAGGTCGGAGTCGCCGTAGACCAGACGATAGAACGGCTTGTCGAACAGGCGATCGCGCAGCGACAGGGCGACGTTCAGGCGATGCACCAGCAGCGATTTGTCCAGCGGCAACTTGATGTCGCGCGACAGCAGGCGGGCGCAGATCAGATTGTTCGGGCTCATGGCAACGATGCCCAGCGGCTTGCCGCCGGCGGCTTCGAGGATCGCCTGATCGCCAGCCTTGAAGCCGTGCAATGGGGTGGCGGCTACATCGATTTCGTTGCTGTAGACCCACAGGTGACCGTTGCGCAGGCGTCGGTCGGCGTTGGCTTTGAGGCGCAGGCTAGGCAGGGACATGACGTCGCTCCGGAAAAAAGAGCGGGAGTATAGCGTGTTGAGGGAGTGGCGGGTTTGACGGACGATGAAACGCGCATGGCGCCATCGCGGGCCCGCACACATATGGATTGAGTTTGACTGGCTGTCGGATCGATCTTTTTAAGGGTTAGAATCCCCGCCTGACCCGGAGTGCGTACTTATGTCCCAAGAGCTGTCTTCTGAACAGATTCAACAGTCCCTGCAAGGCATCAGTGTGCCGGCCCAGCCGCAGATCATGGTGGATCTGCAGATGGAGCAATATATGCCCGACCCGGACCTGGAGGTGATCGCCAAACTGATCTCCCAGGACCCAGGCCTTTCGGGCGCTTTGTTGAAAATCGTCAACTCGCCGTACTACGGCTTGAGTAATAAGATCACCGCGATCCAGCGTGCAGTAAACCTGTTGGGCAGTCGTTCGATCATCAACCTGATCAACGCGCAGTCGATCAAGGGTGAGCTGAACGACGAGACCATCGTCACCCTCAACCGTTTCTGGGACACGGCGCAGGACGTGGCGATGACCTGCCTGAGCCTGGCCAAGCGCGTCGGTGTCCAGGCCGGCGATGAAGCTTATGCGCTGGGCCTGTTCCACGATTGCGGCATTCCGCTGATGCTCAAGAAATTCCCCGATTACATGAAAGTGCTGGAACAGGCCTATGCCAACGCCAGCGCCGAATGCCGCGTGGTGGATACCGAGAACAAGCAATACAACACCAACCACGCCGTGGTCGGGTATTACACCGCCAAGTCCTGGCGTCTGCCGGAACATGTCACCCAGGCCATTGCCAACCATCACAATGCCCTGGCCATTTTCAGCGATGAGTCGTGCCGCAATACGCCGCTGAAGAACCTGCTGGCAATCCTGAAGATGGCCGAGCACATTTGTGCTTCCTATCGGGTGCTGGGCAACCAGTCTGAAGACCACGAATGGAACAATGTCGGGCATCTGGTGCTCGATTACATCGGCCTATCGGAATRCGATTTCGAAACCCAGAAACAAGAAATTCGCGACCTCGCCACACGTTGAGTGTCGAACCTCGCCTGATTCGAGAGCCCCATGCCAGAACTGCCGGAAGTCGAAACCACCCGCCGCGGAATTGCACCGCACCTGGAAGGCCAGCGCGTCAGCCGGGTGATCGTGCGTGAGCGCCGTCTGCGCTGGCCGATCCCCGAAGACCTGGATGTGCGGCTGTCGGGCCAGCGCATCGTGCTGGTGGAACGGCGGGCCAAGTATTTACTGATCAATGCCGAAGTCGGCACGTTGATCAGCCATTTGGGCATGTCGGGGAATCTGCGGCTGGTGGAAGCCGGCTTGCCGGCGGCCAAGCATGAGCATGTGGACATCGAGCTGGAATCGGGCCTGGCCCTGCGTTACACCGACCCGCGTCGGTTCGGGGCGATGCTCTGGAGTCTGGACCCGCTGAATCACGAACTGCTGGTTCGCCTGGGGCCGGAGCCGTTGACCGATCTGTTCGATGGCGAGCGTCTGTTCCAGCTGTCCCGCGGGCGATCCATGGCGGTCAAGCCCTGCTGAGCATCGCTGCGCCCACGCTGGCTACTGAGAACGGCAGCGGCGACCCGCGTTACACCATCCAGAATCCACCGGCCTACGCCATGCTTGGCGATCTGCTGATTGCCCGACCGTTGCTGGTGGTGGCGACAGTGATCGGTGCCGGGGCGTTTGTGGTGTCGCTGCCATTTACCGCGTTGGGCGGCGGCATTGGCGATGCAGGACAGGCGCTGGTGGTCGACCCGGCGAAAGCGGCGTTTGTGCGGTGTCTGGGGTGCGTCGGGGAAGGGTTTGAGCAGCGGGAGTGAGGCATAAAAAAGATCGTCCGAAGGTTCGGGCCGCCTTCGGACGATCTTTCCAGGCTTTCAAGCCTTACCGGTAATCTTCCGGTACTTCTCCATCAACTGTTCTTCAGTTTCCGGATGGGCCTCGTCCAGTGGAATGCAATCCACAGGGCAGACCTGCTGGCACTGCGGTTCGTCGTAGTGGCCGACACATTGCGTGCACAGGTTCGGGTCGATCACGTAGATCTCTTCGCCCTGGGAAATGGCGGCGTTCGGGCACTCGGGTTCGCAGACGTCGCAGTTGATGCAATCGTCGGTGATGATCAGGGACATGCTAACTCCAGCCGGGGCGGCAGGCCCTGGCGCAATAAACCAATGCGCACAATTGTGCCGCATTGGCGCCCGCAGTGCACGCGGGCGCGATCAAGTGCAGCAGATCGCAGCCTTCGGCAGCGCCTACTTTTTGAAGCGTTCGGTGAGGGCATCGGCCACCACCGGGTGGACGAACTTGGTGAYATCGCCGCCCAGGGCCGCGATTTCACGGACCAGTGTCGAGGAAATGAACGAATAACGCTCGGACGGGGTAAGAAACAGGCTTTCCACATCCGGTGCCAGTTGGCGGTTCATGTTGGCCAGCTGGAATTCATATTCGAAGTCCGACACCGCGCGCAAACCACGCAGGAATACATTGGCGTTCTGCTCTTTGGCGAAATGCGCGAGCAGCGTCGAGAAGCCGACGACTTCAACGTTCGGCAAATGTTTGGTGACCTCGCGGGCCAGCTCCACACGTTGTTCCAAGGGAAACAGCGGGTTTTTCTTCGGGCTGGCGGCGACGGCGATGATCACGTGATCGAACAGGCGCGAGGCGCGTTCGACCAGATCGCCATGGCCCTTGGTAATAGGGTCGAAGGTACCTGGGTACAACACTCGGTTCATCGCGTCGTCCTGGCGGGAGTCCGTTGGGGAGTCGGATGGTATCGCAGCCTTCCCGGTCGGCCAAGTCGCCTGTTGGGTAAGAAAGCACTATAGACGATGGGAATATTCCTCGTTTTCATGGGTTTTTCAAACGCTGGGCCAGTGAATTCGCCAGTTGTGCCGTCAGTCCGTAGACCGACAATTGTGGGTTTGCACCAATGCTGGTGGGGAATAGCGAGCCGTCGTGAATCGATAGATTGTGCAGTTGGTGATGTCGGCCGAGGCTATCGGTCACGGCGTTTTTCGGGTCTTCACCCATGGCACAACCGCCCATTACATGAGCACTGCCCAGGCGCGTGCGATACAGCTCAAGGCTCAATCCATTGATCAAGGCACGCGCTTCGGTGAGGGTTCTGACGTAACGGGCGTCGGCATGCATCGGCATCACGGCGTTGGCGCCACCGGCGAACTGGATCTCGGCCATGCTATGGAACGCCCGACGCAACCCGTCCCAGGCATACGATGAAACCTGATAGTCGAGCACCGGCGTGCCGTCACTGCGTAATTCGACACTGCCGCCGGAGCTGTCCGGGTGAAAGCCGTCTCGCAGCAATGCCAGCATGGCGTGGGTATGCGGAAGGTTTTCCATGTGCCGGGCGTTTTCCGTGCCGAAGCCACCGAGCAGGGTGGTGGCCAGCGCCGGGTGCAGCGGTGGGACCTCCAATTTGTAGGACATCTTGCCGGTGATGCCGTCCTGCCACTGGAAATGGTCGGAATAAATCGACTGCGGCGCGCCGTAGAACGGGTTGATCACCTCGTCGAACAGCCCGGCGGACATGTTGACCAAATGCAGGAACGTCCGTTTTCCCAGTCGCTCATGGGGATCCGGCGCCTCTGAACGCAATAGCAGCGCCGGGCTGTTGATCCCGCCGCCGGCCAGCACGTAATGCCGTGCCTTGACCGTGATTGTGCGTCCGGTAGGGGCAACGCAACGCTCATCCATCGCCACACAGTGCAGACCCGTGACCCTGGCGTCCTTGATCGACAACTTTTCAGCGCGGGCCAGATAGAGCAGCTCGCCACCTTTTTCCAGGGTCGCCGGGATGGTCGTGACCAGCATCGATTGTTTGGCGTTGGTCGGGCAACCCATGCCGCAGTAGCCGATGTTCCAGCAGCCGCGCACGTTGCGCGGGATCACATGCCAGGCGTAGCCGAGTTTTTCGCAGCCTTTGCGGATGACGTCGTTGTTGGCGTTGGGCGGTACTAGCCACGGGGCGACGCCCAGGCGTTGTTCCATTTTCTCGAACCAGGGCGCCATCTCGGCCGGTGTGTGGCCTACGACGTCATGTTCTTTGGCCCAGTGTTCGAGCGTCTGATCCGGGGTGCGAAAGCTCGAAGTCCAGTTGATCAGCGTGGTACCGCCCACCGCCCGGCCCTGGAGGATGGTGATCGCACCGTCCTTGCTCATGCGCCCGATGCCTTCCTGATAGAGGCTGGTGTAGGCCTGATCTTCGAGCATCTTGAAGTCGCTGCTGGTCTTGAGTGGGCCTTCTTCGATGAGCAAGACCTTGTAGCCTGCGGCGCTGAGGATTTCGGCGGTGGTTCCGCCGCCGGCACCGCTGCCGATGATCGCCACATCCGCTTCGAGGGTCAGGTCCTGGGGCAATTGCGAACCGTTATAGGTTTTCCAGCCACGGGCCAGGCCTTCGCGAAACGGATCGGGTACGGGCATGTTCGGGTTCTCTTGTTGTTATGTTTTGGGTGCGATGGTGAGGCGGCTTGCCCGCGAAAGGGACGCCACGGTTTCAGACCGTAGGCGGCCCCGGATACCCACAATGCGCCCAAGACTCCGCCCGGCTGTACCACGCCATCATCACCATTTGCAGCAACGAGCTATGGCCCATGCGCAGCAGGCTCAACGAGCTGTTTTCCCAACGGTCGAGAAAATGTCGGATGGCTTCGCTGCTGGCGTTTTCCCAGCTGCCCCAGATCCCGGTCAGTGGGCCGCGGGTGATGCTCATCCCCAGCGCATCGAACAATTGTCGGGTCAGCTTGAGCATTTCCGGCGACAGGTGATCGAGGCTGTAATCCAGGCTTTTGAGGGTGCCTTCGACGGCGGCCGGCATTTTCTCGACGGCCACGGCTCCGTCGAGCATCACCGGGATCAGTGCCCGCAGAAACAACAGGTCACCGCTGCGCAGAGTCGCGAAACCGCTGGCCGCCGTGCTCGACGAGCAGCCGCTGAGGCTCGCGCCGAATCCGGCTGTGGCCAGAAAGGCGCTGGCGCCCAGGCTGAATTTAAGCAGGCCGCGCCGTGACAGCGCGGGTGTGTCGGACAGGCTTGGGCTCATTATTGTTATTACCCGGCGGTGTTGATCGTTAGCGGATAAACCTTGTAGGGGACGATCGGCAACAGCGGGCCGAAAATTTCGTCCTGCATCACCGTCATGTCGTCGCTGACGTTGAGCAGCAGGCTATGACCCATGCGTCGGCCCTGGCCCTGATCGAACAGTGGAATCAGCAGCGCGCCCTTGCTGGTAGCGTCGCTGAGGTAACCGTTGAGCCGCGCCAGTTGTCGGTCATTGATGATGGCGGTGTAGTCCGGATTGTCGGCCAGGGTCGGATAAAACCCGCGAATTGCCTGGCGATAGGCTTCGACGAAGGAGCCGACGCGGTCTTCCGGCACCAGCACGTAGTCCGGGGCGACACAGGTTTGCCCGGCGTTGAGGGTCTTGCCGAAAGCGATGCGTTCGGCGGCATCCTTGAGCGGCACATCGCGGGAAACGATGGCCGGGGACTTGCCGCCCAGTTCGAGGGTCACTGGAGTCAGGTTCTCGGCGGCGGCGCGCATCACGTGTTTGCCGATGCTGGTGGCGCCGGTGAACAGCAGGTGATCGAAGCGCAACCGGGAGAACGCCACGCCGATGTCGGCCTCGCCGAGCACCACGCAAACCAGGTCTTGAGGGAATATCCGCCCCAGCAATTCCTTGAGCAGCAAACCGGTGGCGGGGGTCGATTCGCTGAGTTTGAGCATCACCCGGTTACCCGCCGACAGCGCCCCCACCAGTGGCCCGATGGCCAGATACAACGGGTAGTTCCACGGCACGATCACCCCGACTACGCCCAGCGGTTGATAAACGACTTTGGCCGAGGCGGGTTGAAAGGCGATGCCGACTTTACGCCGCGAGGCCTTCATCCAGCTTTTGAGGTGTTGGCTGGCGTAGTGAATACCGTGCAGGCTGGGCATCAATTCGGCGAGCAGGGTTTCGTCGGCGCTACGGTGGCTGAAATCCTGGCTGATGGCGTCGATCAAGGCCTGGCGCTCATTGCTCAACAGGTCCCGCAATGCCTTTAGCCATTGTTGGCGCTGAGCTGCTGGCGGCATCGGGTTGCCTGTATACGCAGCGCGTTGAGCATCGAACAGGGTTTGGAGCTCGTCCAGAGGCTGCTGCAAGTTCTTCAGGTAGGCGATGTCAGCAGGCATGGTCGGCTCCGGATTTATTGTAATGAGGGGATTTTTAGAGTCAGTACTCTAAAAAGTCAAATGACATCCTGACGCAGCTTTGTTTTATCCACCCACGGATAGGTCGTAAGATGCCCGTCACCGCACTCTGAATTAAAGCTCAAGCCATGGCCCCTCGGATCAAAACCAGCGAGCGCATCGTGCAGAACAGCCTGGAGCTGTTCAATCAGCAGGGCGAGCGCAGCATCAGCACCAACCACATTGCTGCCCACATGGAGATTTCTCCGGGCAACCTGTACTACCACTTCCCCAACAAGCAGGCGATCATCGCTGTGCTGTTCAGTGAGTACGAAAGCCTGGTGGACAGCTTCCTGCGCCCACCCCAGGGCCGCGCCGCGACGGTCGAAGACAAGCGCTTCTACCTCAAGGAATTGCTCGCCGCCATGTGGCGTTACCGTTTTTTGCATCGCGACCTCGAGCACTTGCTCGACAGCGATCCCGAGCTGGCCGCCCGTTACCGGCGCTTTTCCCAGCGCTGCCTGATCCAGGGCACCGCCATTTACGAAGGGTTCGTCGCCGCTGGCATCCTGAACATGGATAAGGTTCAGATCGAGTCCCTGACGCTGAACGCCTGGATCATCCTCACGTCGTGGGTGCGGTTTCTGTGCACCACGCGGGAAAACTCCAACCACTTGAGCGAACAGGCTATTAAGCGCGGCGTGTATCAGGTGTTGGTGCTTGAGGCCGGGTTCGTCACCGATCAATCGCGCGACGCGGTAAATGCGCTGTTCGACGAATTTTACGTGCCACTGGCCCAGGCGCTGGAAGAAGTGCATTAGGATTCAAGACTGACAACATCACAGGAGCCCGTTATGCCCATTGCGCAACTGATCAGCCCGCAAGCGTTGGACCTGAAAAAGGAGACCCCGGGGCTGGTGATTCTGGATTGTCGTTTTGCCCTCGAAGACCCGGATTATGGTCAGCGCAGTTATGCCGAAGGGCATATTGCCGGGTCGAGTTTTGCCGATCTCGAGCGTGATCTGAGCGGGGCGGTGGTCAAGGGGGTTACCGGGCGTCATCCGTTGCCTGAACCCGAAAAGCTGATCGAGCGCCTGCAAGCCTGGGGCATCAATGCCGACAGCGAAGTGGTTTTGTACGATGACGGTCCAGGCGCCTACGCGGCGCGGGCCTGGTGGTTGCTGGCCTGGCTGGGCAAGCGCGACGGTGTGTTCATTCTCGATGGCGGGCTGAAAGCCTGGCATGCCGCCGGATTACCCCTGAGTCTTGATCCGCCGTCGATCAATCGCGGCACCTTCACCGGGACGCCGGATGCTTCGCTGGTGCTCAGCGCCAAACAGCTCCAGAAACGTCTCGGCCAGCCCGCGTTGACCTTGCTCGACGCCCGCGCCCTGCCGCGCTTCAAGGGCGAAGTGGAACCGATCGATCCGATTGCCGGGCACATTCCCGGCGCACAATGCGCCGCGTTCACCGAAAACCTGGGCAGCGACGGACGTTTTCTGCCCGCCGATCAGCTCAAGCAGCGGTTTGCCGCGAAGCTCGGTGATCGTTCGCCGACGGAGCTGGTCGCGTATTGCGGTTCCGGCGTGACGGCCTGCCACAACCTGTTCGCCCTGTGCCTGGCGGGTTATCCATTGGGGGCGTTGTATGCCGGTTCGTGGAGTGAGTGGATCAACGACCCTGCACGAGGCGTCGCCACCGGCGAGTAAGCGCAGAGCAGATGTGGGAGCGGGCCTGCTCCCACATTTGGATCTTCGTTGTCATCTATGGTCGGGCAATTGCCGCGCGCTGCGATACGCTCCCGGTCCAACGCCATAAACCTGCTTGAATTGCCGACTCAGATGACTTTGGTCGGCAAAACCCAGTTGCGTCGCGACTTCCAGCGGCAGACAGCCGTCCTGTAACAACGCCCGTGCCCGAGCGATACGCTGCTGCATCAGCCAGGCGTGCGGCGGCATGCCGGTGGTGCGGCGGAACACCCGGGCGAAGTGGAAAGGGGACAGGTTCACCGTCGCCGCCAGTTCTTCCAGCGAGGGCGGCGCCGCCAATTGCGATTGCAGCCGTTCTTTGGCCAAGGTCACCGCGCGGTGTTCCTTGCCGGGTTTGCCGGCGATCGGGACAGCTGCGTGGCGTTGCAACAGCGACAACATCATTTCCCGCCAGACCGTTTGCTGCTGCAGGGCCGTGGACGGACTTTCCAGCAGTCGATGCAGTTGGCAGAACCCCCTCACCAGGTCCGGGTCGCGGTACAGCGTGGCGCCAAACACCGGCAAGGTGTCGCTCGGCAGTTCAAGCTCTTCCAGCAGCGAGAGAATTTGCCCGCTGTCGGGATAAAACGCCCGGTACAACCAACCGTCTTCCGTACCTTTGTGGCCGGTGTGCAGTTCGTCCGGATTGATCAGCACCAGCGTGCCGCTGCCCGCCAGATGCTCGGCACCGCGATAGCGATAACGCTGGGCGCCGGCCATGATCATGCCGATCACATAGCCGTCATGCACATGCGGGGCGAAACGGTGTTCAATGTAGCGCGCAGACAACAACTCGACCCCGGCCAGCGGTGCCGTTTGCCAGAAGTGGATCGACTCGCCCTGATCGACTTCCACTGTTTACTTGCGCCCAGTGGCGGCCAGCCATTGGGGAATGCGCCGTTCCAGGTAGTAACCCGGTTGTCTGAACGAACCCTCGACGAAACCGACATGCCCGCCCTTGGCCTGCAGCTCGAATTGAGTGCTGGCGGACAATTCGTCGGCTTGCGGCAGGCTATGCGGAAACACAAACGGATCGTCAGCCGCCTGGATAATCWGGGTCGGCGTGCGAATCTCTCCAAGGAAATAACGACTCGAAGCGCGACGATAGTAATCCGCGGCATCGGCGAAACCATTGAGCGGTGCGGTGACCCGGCCGTCGAAATCCCAGAAGGTGCGCAAGTTCTCCAAAGAGCCCAGCGCCTCCAATGCCGCCAGGCCATCCTCATGTCCCTCATGCTGGAATCTGCGTTGCTTGTTCTTGATGTAGGCGACCATCTCTCGCATGAAATGCGCTTGGTAGAACTGGGAAAAACCCTGGCTGATACGATCGGCACAGTGATCGAGGCGAAACGGCACCGACACTGCCACCGCACCGAGTACACCGCTGTTGCTGCCGGTTTCACCCAGATGCTTGAGCAACACGTTACCGCCCATGGAATAACCGACCGCATACAGCGGCGCGAGGGGGCGTTGGGTGCGCAGGTGCCTGATGGTTTCGGCCAAGTCTTCACTGGCCCCGGAATGGTAGCTGCGCGGCAACAGATTGGGCTCGCCGGAGCAGCCTCGCCAGTTCAACGCGACGCTGGCCCAACCCTGGGCACCCAACGCTTTCTGCATGCCGGCCACATAAGGCGAATTCGACGAGCCGGTCAGGCCGTGCAATACCAGCACCAACGGTGCATTCGCGCTGTGTGGGCCGTGCCAGTCCAGGTCAAGGAAATCGCCATCTTCAAGCCACAATCGCTCGCGCTCACGCTCGATATGTGTGGTTTTGCGCCATAGCGGTCCCCACAAGGTTTGTAAGTGCGGATTACCCAGGCCGTAGGCGGGCGTGAAGGCAGGGGTGAAACGTTCTGGCAGATGGGACACGATTGCTCTCGATGCTGCGGCGCGTACCCGCAGCGTTAGCTGACTGAGCTTCGCACCGTTTTCTCAGGCCGGACTAGCCGGCGATCCCTGCCATACGTTGCCACAACGCGTAGTACACACGTCCCGATTTTTGCTCCCGATGCAGGCGCCAATTTTCTGGCAAACCCAATATCGACGGTGCGCTTTCGCTTTCAGTGTAGACCCACGCATCGTCGGCCAGCCAATGACGTTCTTCGAGCAGAGTGCAAACCACAGGCAACAGATTCTGATTGAACGGCGGGTCGAGGAATACCAGGTCGAACGCCGTGGCCGGTTGGGTTTCCAGATAGCGCAAGGCGTCGGCAGTCTGTACCTGGCCGTTGGTGCAGCGCAGGGTGCCCAGATGTTCTTTCAGGCTGGACACCGCGATGTTGCTGGCGTCCAGCGCCTGGCCCATGGCGGCGCCACGGGACAAGGCTTCCAGGAACAGCGCGCCGCTGCCGGCAAACGGATCGAGTACCTTGGCCCCGGCGACGTAAGGCGCGAGCCAGTTGAACAGGGTTTCCCGCACCCGGTCCGGCGTCGGGCGCAGGCCCGGAGCATCCGGGAAGCTCAGCTTTCGGCTGCGCCATTCGCCACCGATGATGCGCAGTTGGTTCACACCGTTATGCACGTTGTGGACAGGTTTTTTTGGGCGAGTGGCCATTAATGCTCCGGAACCCCGAGCGGCTGCTCGGCAGGTTTGTCAGTAGGGGCCGGCAACGGCTTTTGTGGCACGGTCGGGCCAGCGCTGACGATGACCAGTTTATCCGTGCTCAGGTGTTTGTTCAGTGCGGCTTTGACTTGCTCGACGGTCAGGCTCTGGGACTGTTGCATGAAGTCTTCCAGGTAGCTCAGCGGCAAGTTGTAAAAGCCCATGGCGCCGAGCTGACCGACGATATCGGCGTTGCTGGCGGTGGACAGCGGGAAGCTGCCGGCCAGTTCACGCTTGGCGTCGTCGAGTTCTTTCTCGGTGGGGCCGGTCTTAAGGTAGTCGGCGAGCACATCCTGCACCAGTTTCAGGGTGCCTTCGCTCATTTCGGCGCGGGTTTGCAGGTTGATCATGAACGGGCCGCGAGCCTGCATCGGGCTGAAACCCGAATACACGCCATACGACAAGCCACGCTTCTCGCGCACTTCGCTCATCAGCCGGGTGCCGAAACCGCCGCCGCCAAGAATCTGGTTGCCCATGGACAGCGCTGCGTAATCCGGATCGTCACGGTCGATACCCAGTTGCGCGATCATCAGGTTGGTCTGTTTGGACGGAAACTCAATGTGGCCGATGCTGGGCTTGGGGTCGGTCGGTTGTTCGATTTTCGCCAGGGCCGGGCCTTTGGGCAGGTCGGCGGACACTTGTGCGGCAACTGCCTCTGCCTCGGCACGCGACAGGTCGCCTACCAGCGCAATCACCACGTTGCCGGCGGCGTAGGCTTTCTGATGGAAGGCTCGCAACTGCGCCAGGGTAATCGGGGGAATACTCTTGGCTGTGCCGTCGCTGGAGTGTGCGTACGGATGATCGCCGTACAAACGGTTCATCAGCTCCAGGCTGGCGAGTTTGCCGGGGTTCTGTTTCTGGTATTCGAAGCCGGCGAGCATCTGGTTCTTGATGCGCGCAAACGAGTCGGCGGGGAAGGTCGGCTTGCCGACGACTTCAGCGAACAGCTTCAAGGCAGGCTCGCGCTTGTCCACGGCACTGAGGCTGCGCAGGGAGGCAAGCGCCATGTCCTTGTACGCGCCGTTGCTGAAGTCGGCGCCCAATCCTTCGAAGCCCTGAGCGATGGCGCCGACATCTTTGCCGGCCACACCTTCGTTGAGCATGGCGTTGGTCAGCAATGCCAGGCCGGGTGCATCACCGTCCTGGCTGCTGCCGGCGGCGAAGATCAGGCGCATGTCGAACATCGGCAGTTCACGGGCTTCAACGAACAATACCTTGGCGCCTTCGGYGGTATTCCAGGTCTGCACGTTCAGCGAGCGATGGCTTGGGGCCTTGCCGTCGAGTTCGGCCAGCGATTGCAGCTTTTGGCTGGACTTGGCCTTGTCGAGGGCTTCGCTGGCGTTGGACTCGTCGGGTTTTGACAGATAGAAGGCGGCAGACCCGATCAGTGCAACAGCGATCAGGCCGATCAGGGCCAGACGCGACTTTTTACGCTCACTCATGAGTCGTCTCCTGTGGCAGTACATGGGCGACGCTGAGACGTTCGCGGGTGAAATACAGCTTGGCGGCCTTCTGGATATCTTGCGGGGTCACGCTTTCCAGGTCGGCGAGTTCGGTGTCCATCAGTTTCCAGGACAGGCCGACGGTTTCCAACTGTCCGATGGCGGTGGCCTGGCTGGTGATCGAGTCACGCTCAAAAACCAGGCCGGCAATGACCTGCGCTCGTACCCGCTCCAGTTCTTCAGCGGATGGCGCGGTGGTTTTCAGTTGTTCGAGCAGTTTCCACAGGCCGGCTTCGGCCTGGGCCATGGTTTTATTTTTCTGGGTGTTCGGCGAAGCCGACAAGGTGAACAGGCTGTCGCCACGGGTATAGGCGTCGTAGCTCGACGACCCGCCGGACACCAGCTCTTCGCCGCGTTCCAGTTGCGTCGGGATGCGGCCGCTGTAGCCGCCGTCAAGCAGGGCGGAAATCAAGCGCAGGGCGTTCACCGAGCGTTTGTCTTCGGCGGTGGCAATGCTCGGCACGTTGAAGGCCAGCATCAGGCTCGGCAATTGGGTCTGCACATGCAGGGTGATCTTGCGTTCGCCGGGCTCAGCCAGCTCCAGCGGGATTTTCGCCGGTGGCACGTCGCGCTTGGCGATCGGGCCGAAGTAACGCTGGGCCAGGGTTTTGACTTCGTCCGGGGTCACATCGCCGACCACCACCAGAGTGGCGTTGTTCGGCACATACCAGGACTGGTACCAATGGCGCAGTTCTTCGACTTTCATGCGGTCGAGGTCGGCCATCCAGCCGATGGTCGGCGTGTGGTAACCGCTGGCGGGGTAGGCCATGGCCATGAAACGTTCGTAGGCCTTGGACATCGGCTTGTCGTCGGTGCGCAGGCGACGCTCTTCTTTGATCACCTCGATTTCGCGGGTGAACTCGTCGGCCGGCAGGCGCAGGTTGGCCATGCGGTCGGCTTCCAGTTCGAAGGCCACGCCAAGACGGTCGCGGGCCAGCACCTGGTAATACGCGGTGAAGTCGTCGCTGGTGAAAGCGTTCTCTTCGGCGCCGAGGTCGCGCAGGATCAGCGAGGCTTCGCCGGGGCCGACTTTCTCGCTGCCCTTGAACATCATGTGTTCCAGCGCGTGGGACAACCCGGTCTGGCCCGGGGTCTCGTAGCTGGAGCCGACCTTGTACCAGATCTGGGAAACGACGACCGGCGCACGATGGTCTTCGCGCACGACAACCTTCAGGCCGTTGTCGAGGGTGAATTCGTGGGTCGGTTGTGGATCGGCAGCCAGGGCCGAGAGGGGCAGACAAACTGTGCTGAGCAGCAGGCCTGCAGCGCGGCGGGCTAGAGCATTCATTCGTTTTTAAACCTGTTGGGCTGCCCGCTTGGTCTTAGCGTCGGCGGGCGAGAGGGTGCTAGGATACTGATCCGTTTTACTGGCGGCCACGCCTATCAAGCCTTTGATCGGCTTGCAGGTTGTATGGGTTACCGGCAGAAGCTTTGAGTTTGTCAGCTAAACTCTGCGTTTTCGCCGACGATGCCGTTCCAGTCCTTCGTATTAGTCGACCTTTGAGGCGCCGTTGGCTCCTCGACAAAATGTTGCGCGTGAACAAGCTGGATGAATCGCAGTCTGTTCAGCATCGAATTATTTATTTGCCGAGGCGCCTTTTGGCGCGTCGCTACCGTGAGATAGCCGTCCTCCATGTTTGGTTCCAACGACGACAAGAAGACCCCAGCCGCGGCTGGTGAGAAGAAAAGCCTGTTCGGATGGCTGCGCAAAAAGCCGCAGGAACCCGTTGTCGAACAGCCACAGCCACTTTCTGAGCCAACCCCGGCACCGGTTATAGAGCAAAAGCCTGCGCCGATTGCCGAGCCGGTGCTGCAACCTGCGGCCGCGCTCGTACCTGAAACCGAAGTCGCGGCCCCATTGCCGCTGACGCCAGTTGCCACGCCGTGGCTGACTTTGCCGGTAGCGGAAGAGCCGGTGGCGCTGGTTGAAGATGAGCAAGCGCCGCACATCACGCCACCGATTCCGGCTCCGACTGCGTTTGCTCCGGAGCCGGTTCGGGCGCCAGTGGTTGAGCCGGCAGTCGTTGCACCGGCAGCCGTTGCACCCGTGTTCGTGGCCGAACCTGCTCCAGTGGTTCCAGAGCCTGTAGTGCCAGCATTTGTTGCTCCGGTTGCTCCGGTTGCTCCGGTTGCTCCAGCGCCTGCACCCGTCATCGCTCCTGTTGCCGCCACACCGGTTGCGCCCCTCGAAACTCCAGTCGAGCCTGTGCGTACCGAAGAGACCAAAGCCGGTTTCTTCGCCCGTCTCAAGCAAGGCCTGTCCAAGACCAGCGCCAGCATTGGCGAGGGCATGGCCAGCCTGTTCCTCGGCAAGAAAACCATTGATGACGAACTGCTCGAAGACATCGAAACCCGTCTGCTGACCGCCGATGTCGGCGTCGAAGCGACGTCGGTGATCATTCAGCGCCTGACTCAGAAAGTCGCCCGCAAGGAGCTGGCCGATGCCGACGCGCTGTACAAATCCCTGCAAGCCGAATTGGCAGCGATGCTCAAACCGGTCGAGCAGCCGCTGAAAATCACCTCGCAGAACAAGCCGTTCGTGATTCTGGTGGTCGGCGTCAACGGTGCCGGCAAAACCACCACCATCGGCAAGCTGGCGAAGAAGCTGCAACTGGAAGGCAAGAAAGTCATGCTCGCCGCCGGTGACACCTTCCGCGCCGCAGCGGTCGAGCAACTGCAGGTCTGGGGCGAGCGCAACAAGATTCCGGTGATCGCCCAGCACACCGGCGCCGACTCGGCTTCGGTAATTTTCGACGCTGTGCAGGCCGCCAAGGCCCGTGGCATTGATGTGTTGATCGCCGACACCGCCGGTCGCCTGCACACCAAAGACAATTTGATGGAAGAGTTGAAGAAGGTTCGCCGGGTGATCGGCAAGCTCGATGCCGACGCGCCTCATGAGGTGCTGTTGGTGCTCGACGCCGGTACCGGCCAGAACGCCATCAACCAGGCCAAGCAATTCAACCAGACCGTCGAATTGACCGGCCTGGCGCTGACCAAACTCGACGGCACGGCCAAGGGTGGGGTGATTTTCGCCCTGGCCAAGCAGTTTGGCTTGCCGATCCGTTACATCGGCGTTGGTGAAGGCATCGACGATTTGCGTACTTTTGAAGCAGAACCCTTTGTCCAGGCATTGTTTGCCGAGCGGGAGCGTTCATGATTCGTTTCGAACAGGTCGGTAAACGCTACCCGAACGGTCACGTCGGCTTGCATGAGCTGAGCTTTCGAGTCCGTCGGGGCGAATTCTTGTTTGTCACCGGCCATTCCGGCGCCGGTAAAAGCACCTTGTTGCGGCTGTTGCTGGCCATGGAGCGTCCGACCACCGGCAAATTGCTGCTGGCCGGGCAAGACCTGAGCACCATCAGCAATGCGCAGATTCCGTTCCTGCGCCGACAGATCGGCGTGGTGTTCCAGAACCACCAGTTGCTGTTCGATCGCACGGTGTTCAATAACGTCGCGTTGCCGTTGCAGATCCTTGGCCTGTCCAAGGCCGRGGTCGTCAAGCGCGTGGACTCGGCCCTGGAGCGCGTGGCGCTCTCGGACAAAACCGATCTCTACCCTGGCGACCTGTCTACCGGCCAGCAACAGCGCGTCGGCATCGCTCGCGCCATCGTTCACCGCCCGGCCTTGCTGCTGGCGGATGAACCGACCGGTAACCTCGACCCGCGTCTGGCGGCAGAAATCATGGGCGTGTTCGAAGACATCAACCGTCTGGGCACCAGCGTGCTGATCGCCAGTCACGACCTGGCGCTGATTGCCCGCATGCGTCATCGCATGCTGACCCTGCAGCGTGGCCGATTGATCGGCGACGGGGAGGCTGGCGTATGAGTGCGACACGTAGCCCCAAGGTTTCCGAGCGTGTGGCCCCGAAGGCCGCCGACCCGCAACCACAGCAGAAGAAAAAACGCGACGATGACGATGGCCCGGATTTCGCCACGCTGTTCCGCGCCTGGATCGAAAGTCATCGTGCCAGTTTGCTGGACAGCTTGCGTCGCTTGGGCAAGCACCCGATCGGCAGTTTTTTCACCTGCATGGTGATGGCGGTGGCCCTGAGCTTGCCGATGGGTCTGTCACTTTTGCTGAATAACGTCGAGCGTCTCGGTGGCTCCTGGCAGCGTGCGGCGCAGATTTCCCTGTATCTGCAACTTGAGGCCAGCCCTGCCGAGGGTGAGTCGTTGCGTGAGCAGATCAAAGGCATGCCGGGCGTAGCGGATGCCGAATACGTGGGTCGCGATCAGGCGCTGGAAGAATTCCAGCAGCAGTCCGGTCTGGGCGAAGCCCTCAAGGAACTGCCGGAAAACCCGCTCCCGGGCGTGGTCCTGGTGACTCCGAAAGAGGTCGACAAGCCTGYGCTTGAAGCATTACGACAAAAACTTTCCGAGTTGCCGAAGGTACAACAGGCGCAACTTGATCTAGTCTGGGTCGAGCGTCTGGCGGCCATCCTCAAGCTGGGCGACCGTTTTGTCTTCGGTCTGACCGTGCTTTTGGTTTCTGCATTACTTTTGGTGATAGGCAATACCATTCGTCTTCATATTGAAAACCGCCGCACAGAGATAGAAGTGATTAAACTCGTCGGCGGCACGGACAGTTATGTGCGCAGGCCCTT
The DNA here is from genome assembly GCF_056396965.1 of Pseudomonas sp. 05N434. Taxonomy (NCBI): domain Bacteria; kingdom Pseudomonadati; phylum Pseudomonadota; class Gammaproteobacteria; order Pseudomonadales; family Pseudomonadaceae; genus Pseudomonas; species Pseudomonas sp. 05N434. Next base: position 12,772 of record NZ_JBFTMK010000036.1, on the reverse strand, counting down.
TCTGTACATGGGCGCGCTATATGGCTTCGGTGCGGGGATTCTTTCCTGGGGCGTATTGGCGTTCGGCCTGAACTGGCTGAACGACGCGGTGGTTGGACTGGCCGGTTTGTACGGCAGTGATTTTGCGCTGGCCGGAGTGCCAGTTGCCGACGGTCTGTCGCTCTTGCTTGGCGCGGTGCTGTTGGGGTATATCGGTGCATGGATTGCAGTCGCACGCCACCTGCGGGAGCTTGCGCCAAAGTAATATCATTTTGCTCGTATTGACCTTTCAGCGTTTATGGGAACTTGTTTTTTGGTTTCCGGTCAATTTTCGCAGTGCTGAACTGCACGAGTTATGTAAGTCGGAGGTTTTTTCGTATGACCAATTCTTTGCAGCCTGCATATGCTCTGGTCCCGGGTGCGAACCTGGAGGCCTATGTGCACACGGTGAATAGCATTCCATTGCTGACGCCGGAGCAGGAGCGCGAACTGGCCGAGAGTCTCTATTATGAGCAGGATTTGGGGGCGGCTCGGCAGATGGTGCTCGCCCACCTGCGTTTTGTCGTACACATTGCCCGTAGCTATTCCGGTTACGGCCTGGCCCAGGCTGACCTGATCCAGGAAGGCAACGTCGGCCTGATGAAAGCGGTCAAGCGTTTCAACCCGGAAATGGGTGTGCGCCTGGTGTCCTTTGCGGTGCACTGGATCAAGGCGGAAATCCACGAGTTCATCCTGCGCAACTGGCGGATCGTCAAAGTCGCGACCACCAAGGCTCAGCGCAAGCTGTTCTTCAACCTGCGCAGCCAGAAGAAACGTCTGGCCTGGCTGAACAACGAGGAAGTCCACCGTGTGGCGGAAAGCCTCGGCGTAGAGCCGCGGGAAGTGCGCGAGATGGAAAGTCGCCTGACCGGCCATGACATGGCCTTCGACCCGGCCGCGGAAGCGGACGACGACAGTGCCTTCCAATCGCCGGCCAACTACCTGGAAGACCACCGGTACGACCCGGCCCGTCAACTGGAAGATGCCGACTGGAGCGACAACTCCAACCACAACCTGCACGAAGCGCTTGAAGTGCTGGACGACCGCAGCCGCGACATTCTCTACCAGCGCTGGCTGGCAGAAGAAAAAGCCACGCTGCATGACCTGGCGCAGAAGTACAACGTGTCGGCCGAGCGTATTCGTCAGCTCGAGAAGAGCGCGATGAACAAGCTCAAGTTGTCGATCGCTGCGTAACCCGCGCGAAGGCAATAAAAAACGCCCCGATCATTGATCGGGGCGTTTTTGTTTCTGTCCAATTTCCGGTTTAGCGTCGACTTTGTGGGATCTTCGGTGTCATTGAGCCCATGGCGCCCGGCGGGAATCGTTGAGGCCGACCAGATAGCTGTCCCCGCCCAACTGATTCATCTGCTGGCGAATCCACCCCGCCCGCCTTGCAACGTAAGAAGTCGGATGGCTGGCACTCCACACCCGCGGGTTCGGCAGTACCGCGGCCAACAAACTTGCCTGCTGCCGGGACAGCGAACCAGCGCCCACGCCAAAGTGATGCCGGGCCGCTGCTTCGGCGCCGAACACACCTTCATCCCACTCGACGCTATTAAGGTATACCTCAAGAATCCGCTGCTTGGGCCAGAACACTTCGATCAGCCCGGTAAACCAGGCTTCCAGGCCTTTACGCAGCCAGCTGCGGCCAGACCACAGAAACAGGTTTTTCGACACTTGCTGGCTCAGGGTGCTTGCGCCGCGAATCGAGCCGCCGCGTTCGTTATGTGCAAACGCCGCCTGAATCGCGCTGAAATCAAAGCCCCAATGCTCGGCAAACTTCTGGTCTTCACCGGCAATCACCGCGACTTTCAGGTCGTCGGAGATTTCATCCCAGGGTTTCCAGGTGCGTTGCAGATCGATGGGCTCGCCGTCGAACCAGGATTCGATCTTGCGCTCGATCATCAATGCCGTTCCCGGTGGCGGCACCACCCGAAACAGCAGAACCAGCAAAACACTGCCGACCGCGAACCAGAGCAGGGCCTTTGTGAAACGACGGAAAATTAACTGCAGCATAGAGATGGCTTGGCCGAACCCGTTGAGCCGGCCATTATACAGACCCTGCTGATCGAGTCTGACTGGAGTTCTTCATGCTGCGTGGCTTTCTGATGCTTGCCGCTTTCTTCGGATTCACCGGCGTTGCCTTGGGCGCATTCGCCGCCCACGGCCTGAAAAACCGCCTGACGCCTGAGTATTTGGCGATTTTCCACACGGGCGTCACTTATCAACTGGTGCATACCCTGGCGTTGCTGGGTGTTGCATTGCTGGCCACGCAGATTCCCGGTCGTCTGATTACCTGGGCCGGCGCGTCTTTTGCTCTCGGCATTGTGTTGTTTTCCGGCAGCCTGTACCTGCTGACGATGACCGGCGTCAGCAAGCTCGGGATCGTTACACCGTTCGGCGGCCTCGCGTTTCTGGTCGGCTGGGTTTGCCTGGGGCTAGCCGCCTGGCGGCTGAGCTGACCACGCAGTCCATTTCGTGACGAATGGCTTGGGTCGCCAAGTCTGATCGGGCTAGAATGCCAGCCCCTAAAAATGATGGCGGCATTCGGCATGCGCATTCAGTTGAACGGCGAATCCCTTGAACTGCCCGACGGTGAAACCGTTGCGGCCCTGCTGACCCGTCTGGAACTGACCGGGCGCCGGGTGGCGGTCGAGCTCAATCTGGATATCGTCCCGCGCAGCCAGCACGCTGAAACCACGCTGAACGACGGCGACTCGGTCGAAGTGGTACACGCCATCGGCGGCGGCTAGCCGCCCGGCCCGAGCGGCCACAGAATCATTGTGCAAGAACCTCACCCCAACAGAGGATTTCCCATGAGCATCGTTCGTAGCGACAAGCCCTTCGTCCTGGCCGGTCGTACTTACCAGTCGCGTTTGCTGGTAGGCACCGGCAAGTACCGTGACATGGAAGAAACCCGCCTGGCCATCGAGGCTTCGGGTGCCGAGATCGTCACCTTCGCCGTGCGCCGGACCAACCTCGGCCAGAACCCGGGCGAACCGAACCTGCTCGAAGTCCTGTCGCCGGATCGCTACACCTTCCTGCCGAACACTGCCGGTTGCTACGACRCCATTGAAGCCGTGCGCACCTGCCGCCTGGCCCGTGAGCTGCTCGACGGCCACAACCTGGTGAAGCTGGAAGTGCTGGCGGATCAGAAAACCCTGTTCCCCAACGTGATCGAAACCCTCAAGGCCGCCGAAGTGCTGGTCAAGGAAGGCTTCGACGTGATGGTGTACACCAGCGATGATCCGATCATTGCCCGTCAACTGGCGGAAATCGGCTGTATCGCAGTCATGCCGCTGGCTGGTTTGATCGGCTCGGGCCTGGGGATCTGCAACCCGTACAACCTGCAGATCATCCTCGAAGAGGCGAAAATTCCGGTGCTGGTGGATGCCGGTGTCGGTACTGCCTCCGACGCCACCATCGCCATGGAGCTGGGCTGTGAAGCGGTGCTGATGAACTCGGCCATTGCCCATGCCCAGCAGCCGATCATGATGGCTGAAGCCATGAAACACGCCATCGTGGCAGGTCGTCTGGCCTACCTCGCGGGCCGCATGCCGAAAAAACTCTATGCCAGCGCCTCCTCGCCGCTGGATGGTCTGATCAAGTAAGAGCCATTGATGACTGAATCAAACGACACGCCTATCCAGCAGGAAGAAGGCGAAGAGCGCCAACACCGCCGCATCAAGAGTTTCGTGATGCGCGCCGGGCGCATGACCGAAGGCCAGCAACGCGGCCTGGAGCAGGGCGCTCCGCTGTTCGTGCTGCCTCTGGCCGATGCGCCGGTGGATTTCGACCAGGTGTTCGGCCGTTCGGCGCCGCGCTCGCTGGAAATCGGTTTCGGCATGGGCCATTCGCTGTTGGAAATGGCCGCGGCCTCGCCGGAGCAGGATTTCATTGGCGTTGAAGTTCACCGTCCGGGTGTTGGCGCGCTGCTCAATGGCGTGCTGACTCAGGGCCTGACCAACCTGCGTGTCTACGATTGCGATGCGATCGAAGTGCTCAACCGTTGCATCGCCGACAACAGCCTCGACCGCCTGATGCTGTTTTTCCCGGATCCGTGGCACAAGAGCCGTCACGGATTGAGACCGCGTCATCGTTCTTCGCGGGCAAGCCTCGCTCCTACGGGATTTGTGTTGTGCCCGGCTTAGCGGCGGTCTGCCACAACCCCGATCAACACCAGCACCACCAACAACACCGGCGCCAGGCTGTAGTTGTTGAACTGGCTCAAGCCTTTGATGATCCATGGCGTGGCATAGATCAGTGCTACGCCGCTGCCGACCATGCACAGCAGGGCCATCAGCGGGATGCGCAAGGCGCYGGCGATGCTGCCCAGGCGTTGGTCGACCCAGCCCTTGAGGTCGGCGCCAAACAGCACGAGCAGGCAGCCCACCAGTGCCAGAGAGATTTCCGACAGGTTGCTACGGCTCCAGCGGGACACGGTGGCGAGCAGGTCGAGTACCRGATCCATTCGATTTCCTTATGTCAGAAAAGTCTGCAGCAAGTCATTGAGAAAGAGTTGTCCGCGCATCGTGGCTGCCAGACGTGACGGTTCGACCTGCAACAAGCCACTTTGTTCGGCCTCTCGGCGGCCTTCGGCAAGGCTTTCCAGGGGCAGCCCGGTGCGCTCCGTATACAACCGCGCTTCGACACCCTCGGTCAGGCGCAAGGCGTTCATCAGGAACTCGAACGGCAGTTCTTCGTTGCTCAGCGCTTTCTCGCCAGCCTTGAAGCTTTTGGCCGGATTGAGGTAATCCTTCGGCAGGCGAGTCTTCCAGGTGCGTACGATGCGCCCGTCCGGATGGCTGAGCTTGCCGTGGGCACCGGCGCCGATGCCGATGAAGTCGCCGAAACTCCAGTAATTGAGGTTATGCCGCGCTGGCCGGCCGGGCTGGGCATAGGCCGAGACTTCGTACTGCGCGTAACCGTGTTCGGCCAACAGCGCCTGGCCGGCCTCTTGAATGTCCCACAGGGCGTCATCTTCCGGCAGCGTCGGCGGCTGGTTCCAGAACACCGTGTTCGGCTCCAGGGTCAGCTGATACCAGGACAGGTGCGTCGGCCTCAAGGCGATGGCCTGGCGCAGGTCGCTCAGGGCATCGTCCAGAGTCTGATCGGGCAAACCGTGCATCAGGTCCAGATTGAAGTTGTCGAAGCCAGCCTGGCGCGCCATGTCGGCGGCCCGCACGGCTTCATCGCCGTTGTGGATCCGTCCCAGCGCCTTGAGTTTTTCTTCCTGAAAGCTCTGGATACCGATCGACAGGCGATTGATGCCCAGCGCCCGGTAGGCGCGGAATTTCTCCTGCTCGAACGTTCCTGGGTTGGCTTCCAGGGTGATTTCTATGTCGCTGGCAAACGGAATACGTTGCTCGACACCCTTGAGCAAACGGCCCAACGCCTCGGCGCTGAACAGGCTCGGCGTACCGCCACCAAAGAAGATCGAGCTCAGTTCGCGGCCATAGACCGCATGCAGGTCCTGATCGAGGTCGGAGAGCAGGGCGTCCACATACTCTTGTTCCGGCAGCACCGGGCTAGCGGTGTGGGAGTTGAAGTCGCAATAAGGGCATTTGCGTACACACCACGGGATGTGGATGTACAGCGCCAAGGGCGGCAGCACAGGCAAAGCGGCCCGAGGCGATTGCGCGCCGCCGAAGATCAGCGGCGACGCGGACGATTCAATGGTCATTTCAAGCCCAGACGCTGGCGCAGCAGATCCATTGCACGGGCGCGGTGACTGATCTGGTTCTTGTCGCTGGGCTTAAGCTCGGCGCTGGAGCACTCGCGCTCCGGCACCCAGAACAGCGGATCGTAGCCAAAACCGTGCTCACCGCTGGCCTGGGTCAGGATGCGCCCATGCCACAGGCCTTCGCAAAGGATTGGCAACGGATCGTCGGCATGACGCACCAGCGCCAACACGCAGACGAATTGCGCGCCGCGCTCGGCTTGCGGCACGTCTTTCATGACGTCGAGCAGTTTGGCGTTATTCGCCGCATCGCCCTTGCCGTCGGCATAACGGGCCGAATAGATACCCGGCGCACCGCCAAGGAAATCCACCGCCAGCCCCGAATCGTCGGCCAAGGCCGGCAGGCCGGAAATACGCGAGGCATTGCGGGCCTTGAGAATGGCGTTTTCGACGAACGACAGGCCGGTTTCTTCAGGCTCGACGCTGCTGAACTCGCCGATCGAGCGCAAGTGCACCGATTCGCCCAGCATGGCCTGGAGTTCCTTGAGTTTGCCGGCGTTATGGCTGGCCAGTACGAGTTGCGTGAAATTGATCATTCGCCGGGGAAGAGCTCTTGGTTGAAATTGATGGTGTTGATTTTGTCACCGGTCTGCACCTTGATTTCAAAGGTGCGGATTTCCTGCTGTGGCACCGGATACTGGGCGATGTAGTAGACCGCGCCGGTTTCGGTGATCTGTTTGAACTGCAATGGGACGCTTTGGCTGGTCAGGTCTTTGACCGTCCCGCTGACTTGTGCGGTTTGCGGTTTGCCGTCCTTGATCACCGAGACGTTGATCACGCCCTGGTTCTTGCTGCGGATCAGCTCGGCAGCCTTGGCGATGTCCGGTGTCAGATAAGTCGAGTTGAAGGTGTTGTAGTGCACTGTCACATCGCCAAATGTTTCCTGGCGTTCGCTTTTGATGACGTCGGCGGCCATGGCGGTGACGCTCAGGCAGGCAGTAAGTACAAACAGCGCTAGACGACCCATGATCGTTCTCCTCGAAGTGTCGTGATTCAGACCGCGACCTTGTGGTCCGGCAGACCGGGGCTGCTGACGCGATAGATACCGATCTCACCTAACAGATTAGGCCATAGCTTACTGGCCCACCCGTGTCGATGCTGTTGATCCACGGCAAGTCGATCAATGACCTTGGCTTCACGTTCGCGACACAGCGCTTCAAAGTCTTCGAAGGTGCAGAAGTGAATGTTTGGCGTGTTGTACCAGGTGTACGGCAGAAACTCCGAAACCGGCATCCGGCCCTTGCTCGCCAGGTACCAGCGGCAGCGCCAGTGGCCGAAGTTGGGGAAGGTGATGATGCACTGGCGACCGACCCGCAGCATTTCGTCGAGGATCTTGTCCGGGTAATGCACGGCTTGCAGGGCCTGGGTCATGACCACGATGTCGAAACTGTTGCTGGCAAAGTTGCCCAGGCCCTTGTCCAGGTCCTGCTCGATGACGTTGATGCCTTTGGCGACGCACTCGGCAATGTTGTCCGGGTCGTTTTCCAGGCCATAGCCGGTGACCTGCTTGTGGTCACGCAGCCAGGTCAGCAGCTCGCCGTCACCGCAGCCGAGGTCGAGCACGCGGCTGAAGGCCTGCAAGTAACGCGGGATCGGAATCAGGAAGGCATCGTGGCCTTGCGGAGCGTCGATCTCCAAATAGCAGACGTCTTTCCTGGCCGCCATCAGCGCGTCCACCAGCTCCCGCGAGCGGGCAGGGGAGAAACGCCAGTCGGTGGTGAAGGACATCACACAGAACTTGGCTTTCGCGCCTTCGAAGGTTTTCGCCAGGTCATCGTCGAAGTTCGCCGCAGGATCGAAGTAGTCCAGCGCCTTGGTCATCAGCAGGTAGGTGTTGGCGTCGAAACGTCCGGAAAACTCCTCGCCTTGATAGCGCAGGTAGCTTTCGACCTGGAACTCGACACTGTGGAAGTCGTAGTTGAGCTTTTCGCTCTTCAGACCGCGGCCGAATTTTTCGCCCATGGAGTCATCGGACAGGTACGTGATGTGCCCGACCATTCGCGCCAGCATCAGCCCGCGCTTGGGGATCACCCCGTATTCCTGGAATGAACCGCCGTGGAACTCCGGGTCGGTAAGAATCGCCTGGCGTGCGACTTCGTTGAACGCGATGTTCTGCGCCGACAGTTTCGGTGCCGAGGCGATCGCCAGGCAGTGCCGCACGCGATCCGGATAGGTGATGGTCCACTGCAAGGYCTGCATGCCGCCCAGACTGCCGCCGATCACCGCCGCCCATTGGCCGATGCCGAGCAGGTCGGCAAGGCGTGCCTGGCTGTGCACCCAGTCTTCCACGGTCAGTACCGGGAAGTCGGCGCCAAACGGCTTGCCGGTTTCCGGATTGACGCTGCTGGGGCCGGTGGAGCCGTTGCAACCGCCGAGATTGTTCAGGCTGACCACGAAGAATTTGCGGGTGTCGATCGGTTTGCCGGGGCCGATGCAGCTGTCCCACCAACCGGGTTTGCGGTCGTCGGGGCTGTGGAAGCCGGCGGCGTGATGGTGACCGGACAAGGCATGGCAGATCAGCACGGCATTGCTCGCCGTGGCGTTCAGCGTGCCATAGGTTTCATAGATCAGGTCATAAGCGGGCAGCGAACGACCGCAGGCCAGGGCCAGGGGTTCACTGAAGTGCGCCACTTGCGGCGTCACCAGACCAACAGAATCGGGGGGGAAGGCAGCTGGCATCGACCCTGCTCTCATTGAAATGAGGCGTAAGTCTAAAGACCGCTGTGGCTAGCGGCAAGCAAAGGCCGGGCCTGATTTTCCCTCGCCACATTGAGGTCAGGCCGGGCGCACCAGATCCGGCAAATCCGGCAGCTTCTTCGGCGAACAGATCCGCACCCGCTTCTGCCGGTTCAACTCGCCGCTGATCAGGCTGACCTGGCTCTTGGAAACCCCGAACGCCTTGGCCAGAAACGCCATCAGGTACGCATTGGCCTTGCCCTCGACCGGCGGCGCCGTCAGACGGATCTTCAGGCGATCACCGTGCAGTCCGCAGAAATCATCGCTGCGGGCCGCAGGTTGCACGTGACATTCCAGAATCAGGTCATCACCGTCCCAGCGAAAGTAGCTCACCGGATCAGATCAGCAGGCGCAGGACCTGCGGCATCATGGTCAAGGCTGCGAGGTTGTTGATTACCAGCATGTCGATCAGCTYGAGCACCATGAACGCCAGGATCGGCGAGATATCCAGGCCGCCGAGGTTTGGCAGAATCTTGCGGAACGGCGCCAGGGCCGGCTCGCAGATCTGGTTCACCAGCTCGGCGCCGGGGTTGTGGCTGCCCGGCGCGACCCAGGACAGGATCACGCTGATGATCAGGGCATAGAAGAAGATATTCAGGAAATGTAAGGCTCCTTATTTGCCCAGTTGTTCGGCCATCTCGGCCGAGCGGTGCGCGGCGGCGCCGAGTGCTTTTTCCACCAGGGCTTCGAAGCCGCCGGCCTGGAACGCTTTGATCGCCGCTTCGGTGGTGCCCGCAGGCGAGGTCACGCGGCGACGCAGTTCAGCGGCGTCGACATCACTGGCGACTGCCATGTGTGCAGCGCCCAGCGCGGTTTGCACGGTCAGTTGTGCAGCGATTTCGGGTGGCAGGCCGAGCTTCACGCCAGCGGCGGTCATGGCTTCGATCAGCAGGAAGAAATACGCAGGGCCAGAGCCGGAAACGGCGGTGACCGCGTCCAGTTGCTGTTCTTCGTCCAGCCACAAAGCGATGCCGACTGCCGACAGCAGCTCTTGGGCCTGCTGGCGTTGCTCGGCGCTCACTTGGGCCGTGGCGTACAAACCGCTCACACCCTGGCGCACCAGCGCCGGGGTGTTGGGCATGCAGCGCACGATGGGCTGGGCACCCAGCCAGTTGTTCATGCTGGCGCAGGTGATGCCGGCCGCAATCGACACCACCAGCTGGTTCGGCTTGAGGCTTGGGCGAATGGCTTCGCAAACGGCTTTCATCGCCTGTGGCTTGACCGCCAGCACGACCACGTCCACGCCCTCAATGGCTTGGGCGTTGTCGGCAAACACTTCGATGCCGTGTTCGGCTTTCACGCGGGCACGGGTTTCTTCGCCCGGATCGCTGGCGCGGATCTGCGCGGCGTCCAGACCTTTGGCGCGCAGGCCGCCGATCAGGCTGGCGGCCATGTTGCCGGCTCCGATAAAGGCAATACGAGTCTTGCTCATGTCAGGTCCTTATAGAGAGGTGAGTCAGCCATGTTCATGGTCGACTGTAATCGCGGGCGCCAAACAGGGCCGTACCGATGCGGACCCAAGTGGCACCCTGGGCGATGGCCGACTCGAGGTCGTGGCTCATGCCCATGGAAAGTGTGTCGAGTGGCAGGTTCAGGCTGGCTTGCAGGCTCTGCACGGCAGCAAAGGCAGCGTCCTGGGCGGCGCGATCTTCAGTCGGCTCGGGAATCGCCATCAGCCCGCGCAGTTTCAAACGCGGCAGCGCACTGATGGCATCGGCCAGGGCGGGCAGGTCGGCCGGGGTGCAGCCGGATTTGCTGGCTTCACCACTGACGTTGACCTGGATGCAGATGTTCAAGGGCGGCAAATCGGCAGGGCGCTGTTCGGACAGGCGTTGTGCGATTTTCAAACGATCCACGGAGTGCACCCAGTCGAAGTGCTCGGCGATAGCGCGAGTCTTGTTCGATTGAATGGGGCCGATGAAGTGCCAGATCAAGGGCAGGTCGGCCAATTCGAGCTGTTTGCCCAAGGCTTCCTGCAGGTAGTTTTCGCCAAAGTCGCGGATCCCGGCGGCATAGGCTTCACGCAGGGCCTCGGCGGGCTTGGTTTTGCTCACGGCCAATAGCTGGATGCTGTTCTCATCGCGGTGGGCGGCTTTGGCTGCTGCCTGGATGCGTGAACTAACCTGAAGAGTGTTGTCTGCTATCGTGGACATCAAGAGGCGCCAGCGGTCTGAAGGTTCGCGGCATTCTACTGGAATTGAGGAGCGCTATGGATATCACTGAGCTGCTGGCTTTCAGCGCCAAACAAGGCGCGTCCGACCTGCACCTGTCCGCCGGCCTGCCACCGATGATCCGCGTCGATGGCGATGTGCGACGCATCAACTTGCCGGCCCTGGACCACAAGGAAGTGCATGACCTGATCTACGACATCATGAACGACCTCCAGCGGGTGGACTTCGAGAAGCATCTTGAAACCGACTTTTCCTTCGAAGTGCCCGGCGTGGCGCGTTTCCGGGTCAATGCCTTCAACCAGAATCGTGGCGCGGGCGCGGTGTTCCGGACCATTCCGTCGAAGGTCCTGAGCATGGACGATCTGGGCATGGGGGACGTGTTTCGCAAGATTACCGAAGCGCCCCGGGGCCTGGTGCTGGTGACCGGCCCGACCGGCTCCGGCAAGTCCACCACGCTGGCGGCGATGATTGATTACCTGAACAACCATCGCCATCACCACATCCTCACCATCGAAGACCCCATCGAGTTCGTCCACGAATCGCGCAAATGCCTGATCAATCAGCGTGAAGTCCATCGCGATACCCGCAGCTTCGCCACGGCCCTGCGCTCGGCCCTGCGTGAAGACCCGGACGTGATTCTGGTGGGGGAAATGCGTGACCTGGAGACTATTCGGCTGGCATTGACCGCCGCCGAGACCGGCCACCTGGTATTCGGCACGCTACACACCACCTCGGCGGCGAAAACCATCGACCGGGTGGTGGACGTGTTTCCGGGTGACGAGAAATCGATGGTGCGCTCGATGCTCTCCGAGTCGTTGCTGGCGGTGGTGTCCCAGACACTGATCAAGAAAATCGGCGGCGGGCGGATTGCCGCCCACGAAATCATGCTCGGCACCTCGGCGATCCGTAACCTGATCCGTGAAGACAAGGTGGCGCAGATGTACTCGTCGATTCAGACCGGTGGGTCGCTGGGGATGCAGACGCTGGATATGTGCCTGAAGGATCTGGTGACCAAGGGTGTGATCAGTCGCGAGCATGCGCGGGAGAAGGCGCGGTCGCCGGATAATTTTTGAGGGTTGGAGCGCGACCTGTGGCGAGGGGGCTTGCCCCCGTTCGGCTGCGAAGCAGTCGCAAACTCGGGCGACGCGGTCTTTCTAGTAACGCTTGGTGGCAGGTTTTGGGGCCGCTCCGCRGCCCAACGGGGGCAAGCCCCCTCGCCACAATCGGATCAGCGCTGTACGACGCGCAGTTGATTCGGTTCTTTTGGCAGAACCCGCTTGGCAACCACGTAGTGGTTATCCCAATACGGCTTCTTCAGGGTGTCGATGCTTACCGACTTGCCACGGCGTGGTGCGTGGATGAAGCGGTCGTTGCCCAGGTAGATGGCCACATGGTTGACCCGGCGGCTCTTGATGTTGAAGAAGATCAGGTCGCCTGGCTTCAGTTCGTTGCGATCGACTTTCTCACCGTGACCACTGGCCATGGCATTGGAGGTGCGTGGCAGGTCGAAGGTCGCGTCGTTGAACGCGTATTTCACCAGGCCGCTGCAATCGAACCCTTTACTTGGGCTGCTGCCACCCCAACGATAAGGTGTGCCGAGCACGTTTACCGCGCGGCTCAACACGTTGCTGCTTTCCTTGGTCGCCATCGGCGGAACCAGCTTGCCGTTGGCGCGGCTCAGTTGGGTGGAGCGTTTTACCGTCTGTTGGTTTTTGCTCGAAGGAGCAGAAACGTGGGATTTTGGGGTGTAACCATTAACGTTCGGAAGACGTTGCTCACGATTGGTGGCGTGGGCGGCCAGGGGCAATAATAGGCAAATGGTTAGCCATGTCTTGAAAAATGGACGCATTAGGCAAGGCTCGTATGGGTTAGCGCGCAACTTTATAACAGCTTTTTTGTCCCTTCCGAGGCCGTTGGTCGATTCAACCTTGGGGTCAACGGAACCAAATAAGCGGCAATTTGGCGCAATTGTCGGACACAAGTCAGGTGTTACAAGGCTTTGACGGGACCCAAGGTAGCATTCGCCGTATGTCGGCTGCCTGTAAAAAAGTCACAAAGAATTCAAGAATATTTCTCTATCGCGTGAATCGAGGCCATCCATGAACAC